>JAKSBO010000102.1 GCA_022361095.1 Desulfobacterales bacterium
AACCAAACAAAACACAGGCAAAAATACCATTTGGCCCGTTTCTTTCCATAGGGGCCGTTCTCTATATTTTCTGGGGAGAACCTTTAATACGATGGTATTTTAATCTCCTTGGATGATATTGCAACGAAAAGCCACCGTTAACATCATGCAACCGGGCGACTTTTCGTTCATATATTAAACGTATCTTTTATAAACTGATAACCGTAGCATCACAGGACATGTTGATAAATTCAGAAGCCGAAGCCATTCGCGCTCCCTCAATCAGATCGGCTTCTTTAATCTGGCGGGCATTAGCACAGGGCGTGCAGACCAAAATCGGCACATCATGGGCCTGAAGATATGTCAAAAGATCATCGGCCACATCACCGGTGGCAGCCCGAACATGGGTGATAATACCCTCTTTCGCCAGATACACCCCCTCATCCAGCAAAAAAAGGCTGGTATTCTTCCCCTCTTTATGGGCTATGGTTGCAAGGTGAATAGCCCGGGTGGCCCGGTTCGTATCATTGGTGCCGCAGGATAACGCAATAACAACATTGTTAGTCATGAATTTCCTCCTGATTCTAACAATTTATAAATTGGAAATAATCTAGCGTTTGAAACAATCATGCCACACTTAAATCCTAACAAATGCAAACAAGTGTAAACAAATGCAAAAATCCCGCCTGGGTAAACCAAAATCAGACTCAAAGCGCCTAAATATTGAATAAACACCTTAAAATTCAATAAAACACCCGGCAGAATATCAAGGAACAAAAACAGAACATGACACACAAATGTTTTGTTAGGTGTCTCAAAACATTTGTGTATAGATACACTTCGTCTTCAACAACTGTAATTTAAAACCATTTCATTGATTAGATTGCCTGCATCTTCCCATATAAAAAATAGATACAAATCTTTTTTAAAGAAGCTTACTACATGATAATATAGGATTTTTCACACATCTACCACACATAAATTTCAAGCCGATCCAATTTCATAAAATCTCCGGCACGGTATCTGCTAAACTCTAAACGCAAAGATTAACTTGAAGTATTGATCTAAATGATTCACAGGCAAGTACAACAAAACTAAGTTTCGATCAAAATATTAATAAAGGAGAACAACATGGAACATCAAAACCCAAACATGCCCCTTCTTGGCGACGAATTTCCAGAATTAAATGTGGACACGACCCATGGACCGATGAATCTGCCTAAAGACTTGAAAGGCAAATGGTTTGTTCTTTTCAGTCATCCGGCGGATTTCACTCCGGTTTGCACCACGGAATTTGCAGGTTTTCAAAACCGCGTTGACCAGTTTGAAAAGATGGGCGTACAACTGATCGGCATGTCAGTTGACCAGGTATTCAGCCACATAAAGTGGATTGAATGGATCAATGAAAAGCTTGATATTGAAATTACGTTTCCGGTTATTGCCGCTAACGACTCAGTAGCAAACAAGTTGGGTATGCTGCATCCGGGCAAAGGCGCCAATACGGTCAGGGCGGTATTTGTGGTTGACCCTGAAAGTAAGGTGCGGCTGATCCTTTACTATCCCCAGGAAATCGGACGGAATATGGATGAAATTGTCCGGGCCACAAAAGCATTGATCACATCAGACCAGAATGGCGTAGCCATGCCCGCCAACTGGCCGGAAAACGAACTGTTAAAGGACCGGGTAATCATCCCGCCGCCAAAGTCACAAAAGGATGCATCGCAACGGCTGAGCCAATACGAGGGTTATGATTGGTGGTTCTGCCATAAGTCACTGTAAGCCGGCCCAATCAAATTCAACTTAAGGCCCATGATCGAAATAAAACACTCCCAAATATGGTTTAGACTTTTCGTTCGTACTCAAGGTGCGTCAATGGCCGCATATTAAATATATGCGGCCATTGACACAACGAAGAGGACGGATAAAAAGGCAAACCATAAGGCAGCTTTTATTTTGAACTTGGGCTTTAAGCCCGGGAGGAGATATCTTTTTCCGGGCTTTGCTACGATATCAATGATCTTAATTTTCAGCAAATTCTAAATTACATTTCTTTAATTAAAAGGAGGCCTGTACCATGTATTTTAACCAGATTTCAGTGAAAGGCCTTGGGTGCCAGTCCTATTGCATTGGCTGCCCCGCAGCCCAGCAAATGATGGTCGTGGACCCCAAAAGGGACATCCAGGACTATCTGGATATTGCATACCAAGAGGGTATGCGCATCACACATATTGTTAATACACACCTTCATGCAGACCACATTTCGGGCGACCAGGAATTAAGTGCTGCGACAGGTGCGGATATTTATATCAATGACAGTGTGGAAATCAACTATGCCCACAAAGGCATTGAACAGGGTGACGTTTTCACCCTTGGGGCTGCAAAAGTGGAAGTGCTTCACACGCCGGGGCACACCCCTAATTCCATCTCCCTGGTTGTCACGGATACAGGACGTTCCGACAAACCGGAAATGATTTTAACCGGGGACCTGCTGTTTGTCGGAGATATTGGACGGCCGGATCTTCCCGGGTCCGAAATCCTGGACGAACAGGTTGAAAACCTTTATAACAGCTTGTATAAAACCCTTGCGACTTTTCCCGACTACCTTGAAATTTATCCCGCCCACGGAGAAGGCTCCTTGTGCGGCAGAGGCATGAGCGCAAAAAAAAGTTCCACATTGGGCTATGAACGCAGTGCCAACCCCATGCTGCAGTTTAATTCATTCGAGGCGTTCAGGGAAAACATCATGTCTGCCTTCCCGGACCGGCCCAAAAGCTTTTCATATATCATTGCCACGAACAGCAAAGGTGCGGACCTGCTGGATGCATGCACCCTGGACAAACGCCTGACCCCCGACCAGTTCCAGGAACTTATGGAAGAAGAAACCACGCTGGTCATGGACACCCGTGACAGTGCGGCATATGGGGGATTTCACATTCCGGGCAGCATCAATATCGGGTTTGAAAAACAATTGGCCAACTGGGTGGGGATGGTGATTGCTCCCGGCACGGAACTGCTGTTGGTTGTGGAAAACCGGGATGCCTACGACCGGATGCTCACAGAACTTCACCGCATCGGCTATGATGCAGTCCTGGGATATCTTTCAGGCGGCATAAATGAATGGCTCATGAGTGGCAGGCCGGTGGATCAGCTTGCCCAAATTTCCCCCCTGCAACTCCACAAAAAAAATGGTCCGGATGGCCCCTTAATTTTGGATGTCCGTACCACGGCCGAATGGAATAACGGCCGTATTGAACACGCCGTCCACTTTCCGTTAACCGATATTTTAGATCATAAAATACCCAATGCAGACAAGGAGCAGGAGGTGATTCTGCAGTGCGGCAGTGGATACCGGTCTAATATCGCAGCCGGTTTTCTTAAAGATCAGGGATTTAACAACATAAAATCATTGGCCGGCGGAACATTTGCCTGGCACAACGCAAATCTGCCTTTAGTGTAATAACCTAAACTATTGTTGGGTTCATGGTCATAACTTTATTGCGCTGACAGGCAAAAAGTTTGATCATGAACTCTCATCCGAATAACAAATTTCAAGCAATACCTTACCCTTGGTTGTACGAAAGGGAATGCCGACAATATGACTGCCGGTGTCTGTATGCAAAATCTCTTCTGTGCGACCATTCACAACTTTTACGAATTTCACTTTTACCTTTTTTCCTAATTCACCAAGTTTTGTCGTTACATGCCCGGCCACCATGTTGCTGATCTCCCCGACTGCATCGGTAATTTCTTCATTTATTTCGGTCATTTCTTCACCAAACATAGCCGATACAATACCTAGTATACTTTTCTCAGTAAAAGAAATCGCAACCGTAGCTTCCAAATCGCCTTCAACGGTTAAAAGCCCTGATATATCACCATCATGAACGGTTCCGGCTTTTAAAAAAGGCGGCTCTGGCTTTACTTTTACTAGAGCTGTGGTGTCAAGAATGTGTAAAGTTCCTTCAATGAAAGGATTGACAAGCGCTACATCCATTTTTCACCTCCTGTTTTCAAACATTCTATGCTGTTCAAAGAAAACTGGCAACGATTTTTTAATAAAACGCAATAAAGACTTGACACTCCCGGCTCAACGACGTAACGTACCCAGAAAAGCTAAATAAAAATATTTCACTAAATATATACTATTAACTTAGATATTTCCTAACAACCCCCCAAAAAAAGGAGTGAGCACGATGAACAAAGGCGATCTAATTAACAAGGTATCAGAGGTTCTCAGCAGCAAAAAAGACGCACAGGCAGCTGTTGACTGCATGATTGAGACAATTACAGAGGCATTGGCTGCCAATGATTCTGTTACCTTGGTGGGTTTTGGCACATTCAAAACCGCTGAAAGAAAAGAGCGAAAAGGCAGAAACCCCCAGACAGGAAAAGAAATCAATATTCCGGCCAGGAATGTACCCAAATTCGTACCCGGAAAAGCACTTAAAGACGCTGTAAAATAATCTCAACCTTTCTGGAGTCATGGGGGTTTTAGCCTAAAGGTAAAACCCCCATGATTTCTTTAAAAAAGCTCAATGCTTTAAGTCAATGACTAAATAATATCAGGATACAACCCATGTGACGTGTTCCTGACTATAATACGGCATGTAGATTTCCACCTGATTCCAATACCTTTCATTTATTTTATGTAAGGTATTGGTTGATATTGGCTGAATTGGATTGCAGGGCATGGAATTTGACGTCAAAAAGATATTTTTCCCTTCGGTGGGCGTAAATCTTGTATTTAACATGAATACAGATTACCCTATTTCGACATCATCCATTATCTACGATGCAGATTTTGAAAAGCAGGCGATCACCATTGCCCAGCCGAATGTTCCCATACCTTCAAACACGCAGTTTGAACAGCTTCACATAACAACACTTACCCACATCAATCAAAGACGCCTGCGGATTGGAATGCATTGCAGACCGATCCGACTGATCAAGAACTACGCGATGGCCGACGGCAGCTCGGTAAAAGCCATTGAAATTCAATACCGGTTACCGGCTATTGAGACCAATATACGCGCCGCATTCAGACTTCAAATGACCACCAGATATACCGTAAAGGCGCAAATAGCCTATGACGGACAAAAATACCGGACACCGGGTGATTTTAAAATAAAAGATATCTCTTTTTCGGGTTTAGGGCTTGTCATACTTGAAAGAAAAGGAACCCGCCCGTCACCATTGTCGACCCTGAAACCAGGTACAAAAATGATCATGGGACTTGCCCTAATGGACCGTGATAAACCGGGCACCATAGGGTCCTTCCCGGTTCAAATTCAGGTTGCGCGGATCAATATGAACTATTCTGAAACCTATACGTTGATCGGCCTAAAGATCATCAATATTACCAGGGAAGATGACGAGGTGTTAAACCAGTTTATCCACACGGCCCAGATAGAGGAATTAAAACGGATCAGCAAAAAAGACTGATTGATTCTGAATATGGGCTTTCAGCCACGTTAAAAGATCTTTTTGTTCGGAATCTGTGGATTGCATCCCATCTTTTTCAATCTTTTTAACCTCTTCAAGAGCCTTGGCACAGGTCAGCTTTACATCTTCCTTATACCCTTTGACAGAGCTCGTTAAATCATCTCCGCAAAGGCATTTCAAATGTGCGTGAAACTCAGGGACAGAGCCCGGCTTTTCATTGAAATTTCGCACAAGTATTCTTTGGGCCAGCATTCGAATCCTGTCACTTTGAAAATTCCGGACAATCCGGTTTCTGCTCTCCGCCTCTGCGTCATGAAACGCAGCCATTTCTTTTTTCTCTTTAAATGAAAAAAATCCACCCTGATATAAATCCGCATCCGGATCAATATCAGGCACCTGGCTGTATTTGAAATTTTGATGGAGGGTGACCGTTTTTTCAAAACGGGAAATATTTTGCTTGATAACATCAAGATTCCGCATGCACACCGCTTGCGATACAGGAGAAAGCTTTTCCCAGAAACGCTCCAGAACAGGCAAAATAAACCACTGATCTCCCGGTTTTTTCCGTATTGAAATAAGATTATATACCCCAAGGGATTCATCAATACGCTCAAACACCCCTTCCTCATCCAATCGAATCCACAGGTTTTGATTTTTATAATGAACAGAACTGCCCACATAAACCACGGGAGCCATATAGTTGCAGTTCGCACCAAAGGAGACGGATACCATAAGCGCCAGCTCCATGCCGTACGTTTTTGATAACTTTGAATTCCCAAGGCTGTTCAAGCGCTTATAATCGGCATTTTTATCAAAGAAACCCTGGACATATGACCAGATTTTACCATGTTTTGAAAATGCCTTTACAAGACCGACAACAGACTCAACATCGCTCATCGCTTCATGGGCTCTGCCCGAAGTTTTAAATTTATTCTGCCGGGTTAAGTGCTCAAGTTTCATAGTGGGTTGCCCGTTGTCCAGCACAGGCCATAAAAGAGCCTGGGGGCAGAAAAGGTAATATATCAAGGTAACCGGCAACATATCCATCCGGCCGCACCCGCCGGCGAACTGATGCGAATAAGGGTCCAAAAGATTACGATAAAAGAGAAAACGTAAGAATTCGTCATCAAATCCAAGGGAATTATAACCGATGCTGATGGTTTGGGGGGTATTTAAAAGCGCATGAATTTTTAAGGCGGCATCATACTCACAGATTCCGGTTTCAAGAATTTGAGCATCAAGCCTGTGCGTGAGAAACGCCCCTGGAGAGGGAACAATATCATCCCTGAGGCGGACAACAATCTCCTCCCTGCTTATCTCATTTAAAGACAGATCCGTTCGAATACATGCAAAAGTCAGAATCTGATCAAAGGCTGGATTCAACCCGGATGTTTCAATATCGTAGAATAAGAATGTCTGCATTGATCATATATACCCCAACACCACATAAAAAATTCGAAAAGGGAGAGCAAATACAAATTTGCTCTCCCTTTTAAAGTGTGAACAGGTAAAAACCCAGAGATATTTATCTCTTGGAGAACTGGAAACTGGCCCTTGCTCCCTTTTTCCCGTATTTTTTACGTTCTTTTTGCCTGGCATCTCTGGTAAGAAAACCCGCAGATTTCAAAACACCACGCAGGTCCGGATCTGATAATACGAGCGCCTTGGAAACACCTTGACGAATGGCACCGGCCTGGCCTGTGTACCCTCCGCCCATCACGGTAATTCTAAGATCAAAGGCATCGCTTTTATCAGTAAGAACAAGAGGAGATGTCAATGCATCCCGATTTGCGGGAATGTTGAAATAATCATCAAGTTCTCTGTTATTAATGACAATTTTTCCTGTACCAGGTATAAGCCAGACTTTGGCCACAGAATTCTTCCGCTTACCTGTTGCGTAAAATTGGTTTGCACTTTCCATTTATCGTATCAATCCTTATTAATTAGAATTCGACAACCTGCGGCTTTTGTGCAGCGTGGGGATGCTGGTCGCCTGCATAAACAAATAATTTTTTCCCAAGCTTGCGACCCAGTCTGTTTTTAGGAAGCATCCCGCGAACAGCTTTTCTTAAAACTTCTTCAGGTTTTTTCTCAAGCATTTCCATAGCTGTCTGGGATTTGATTCCTCCGATATAACCGGAATGGCGGTAATAGGTTTTTTGCCCCATTTTATTTCCGGTCAGACGGACTTTGTCCGCATTGACAACAATCACCCAATCCCCTGTGTCTACATGGGGGGTGAAAAGTGGGTTATGTTTACCCCGGATTCTATACGCTATCTGGGAAGCAAGCCGCCCAAGCACCTGGTCTTTTGCATCAATGACGCACCAGTTCTCTTTGTTGTCAGATCTTTTCGCACTGTAAGTATATTTTTCCAATGTTCTCCATGCTCCTCTAAATAAACGCAATCAGGCATACCTACATAATTTTGTTTTCAATGTCAATGATTTTTATAATTTTATTTGTTTTTCATTTTCCTGCTTTGATTCTCCCATCTTAGAAAAAAACGATTTATCTTTTTTGACTGGCTCTATTTTGCTGGATGTCTTGCAGGAAATATCAGCATTGAGCACACCGCCGTTTTCCACAATCAGATCCTGGCATACAACTTTTCCTGCACAGGAGCCGGTTGCCAGAATGATCAACTCCTTAGAAGCAATTAACTCGCCTTTAAAATTGCCGCCAATGGTCAGACTGGATACCTTTGTCAAAGTTGAGTTAACTTCCCCCTCCTGGGCAATAATGACAACATCCCCGTCAATTGTACCCGTTACTTCTCCTTTGATAATCAGTTTCCCACAACTTTCTATGGAGCCGTCAATCTTGAGTTCCTTATCAATGATGCTTAGATTCTTCGTATTTTTTCTCACAACGGCTATCTCCTTACAAAGCACTTAAAGTTTGAAAATCCGTATCAATCCTGTTTATTTTTTCCAGTGTCAATAATCGTCTCAAATAACAATTTTTCCGTTTCATCAAATATAAATATGGAAACGTCTGAAAAATCCTGCAGAGGTGTCTGGGTTTTGATTGTGAATTGAACGGGTTTAAAGCTGGAAATAGAAAAATAGTGACCTTGTTTATAAGGACCGGGCACACCTTTTTGCAGAACAGCACCTTTAGGGATCGCAACCCATTTGTCAGGTGCGGAACCTTTCGGTTTAAGTATACAAAAAATCCGGCCGGATATTTCTTTGGACTTTTTTCCAGTATTTCTGACATTAAACCGAACAATGACCTCATGGGCATTACGGCCTGATGAAAGCGAAAATGCCTCAATACCTACGTTAGACAATGCATTAGGCAATTTTTCCGGTGGTTGATCCTTATGTTCACCAGATTGAGCCCCGCTTGTTTCCGGCCCTTTTTTATTGGATACAACACCCGCTTCTTTGATAATTTTTGAATCAGGCGCTGCACTTTTGGCTAGGGTGTCGGTGCCCTCTTTTTTCCCTTTCATCCCCGAACGGTTTTCTTTTTTGAGCGTATCCCGGCCAATTTTCCCGGCACGGGTCAATGCTTCAAGTTCAGCAGCATTACCCGTCATCACCAACCTGGCCATCAGTATTTCTTTTTCATTGGTCAAACGCCCTACTTTTTTTTCATTTGCATCCTGTAAACTTATTAGTTGAAGATTCCGGTTGTTGGCTTTAGCATAAAGCACATAAAACGTACAAGTCCCCAGCCCCCCTGCCAGACTGATCACCAGAAGAACATAAATAAAAACTTTGAAAAAAGCTCCGGATCGTATTTCGCCGAAATCATTTATGATCAGGAGGCTGTCTTCCTTGCGTATTTTATGTGGGACAGGCTTTATTTGGGCTATTTCCCTTTCCAGTTCTCTCGAAATATCTTCCATTCTCCATCCTGTTTGACAAGTTTAAGCTGTTTTTTTCCGTGGGTTGAAAATCCACTGGATTTATAGTACTGGACAAAGCTGACCGTATACCCGTCTTTAGTGGGGAACGCCTTAAAATTTTTACCGGTCACCAAAATATAATCGTATTTTCCGGCAAGTTGTTTTTTGCGCTTCACCCATGCCGTTTTCCCCATGCCGTCACACACAAAATCACTGGTATAAAATCTTGCATATTTATCCATATCCTTTGACGACCATGCAGCCATCCACTGCTGAACGGTTTCAACCACCAGTTTATCTGTTGACTCATCCTGAAAAAGCATTCTTGATGCAGCCAGAAGCGGCGTCTCACCGGAATTAAATGCGTTGTCTTTGGTCTGAAAAAAATCTCCTATAATTAGGGGGGCGGTTGTTCCCCGGCGAATAAAAAACTGCCGTTTACCCAGGTAAATTTTACTTTTGTCCTCCCGGGACAGGCTCATGTCGCAAAGAACAACAACAATACCGCCATGGGCATAAAGCCCTGTATTTTCCAGTACAATGTCAATTCCTCCAGGGTGCTGCACATTCACCTTATCGCGTATACCCAGCCAGGTCTCCCACCATGAAATATCCGGAAGATAGGTCGGATCATAAAACGACAAATAGGCATGATAACTTTGGGCAGCCAATGCCCTGGCCCATTGTTTGAGAAATTCGTTAATCTTTTTTTGTATCCGCCTCAGCGTATCCGTGTCTGAATAGTCGATCTGATCAACAATGATCAAAGGCGTGGCGTCCAGATGAATGTAATCTGACAAGGCAACGATGTTTTTATTTTCAAGGGCAATGCATCCGTTCGAATCCATGGGCTTTAAAACCTTATCTGTCCCGTGAATCCATATGGCCGACCCCTGCTTGCCAAGCCGCAGATCCAGAAAATTGGGATAGTCTGACGGAAACGCTTTTTCCCCGTATACCGGTGTCAGATAGCGATCTTCAAATTCATCCTTTAAAAAATAGACGCCCTCCGGCGTTCTCTTATCACCGGACCGGGTCTTCGGCCCGGGATTTGCGCCGGTGGAACAGGGTGCCTGGAACACTGGACTGCCAAGGCCGTTTTTTGCAGCGTAGACATACAGCATCTGGCTTTGTTTCTCTACGATAATGGCGGTTTCATTTTCAGGGATCTGGATCAAAGCACCCGGTACCGATGCCGCAAGACACGTCCCCGGATAAAACCGGATCAGACAGACAGAGACAATTATT
>JAKSBO010000999.1 GCA_022361095.1 Desulfobacterales bacterium
TTTGATTTCACGTACCCAAGCATAATCTCGGCAAATTCCTCGTAGGTTTTACCTGTTTTATTGTGTCCGACCGGGACCTGGTAATTGTTTAATATATAGATGTTGTCAAGGTTTGCCGCCTTTGCAAACGCACTGCCAACATCCAGTGCATTTAATGAGTAATCACTGAAATCGACGGCCACAAGGATTTTATTGAAATACACAGAGGTATTGTCTGGGATAATCAGGACAGAGCAAAAGGCTTTACGGGCCAGCTTTTCCGGAAGCCAATCGGCAGCGGTCGAGTGGTTGGGTTGATGACCAACGATTAAAAGGTCTATATCATAATCCTTGGTACACGAAACCAGCATGCCCAGCCGGGGCCCTTCCATGGCCTTGAACGTAACCACAGTGTCTTCATGCCCGTTGAAATGCTTATCCACGATTTCTTCCATTTGCTTTTTGATCATCGCTTCCGGCGGTGCATTTAATTGAGGATAAATTTTCCTGATCTCTTCAGGGATATCAAACGAGTCATACACATATACAAACAGAATCTCTTTTGACTTGGCCATCCGGGAAATAAAGCCTGAGTATTTAATCAGATACCGATCACGTTCGTCCAGATTCATGCAGACCATCAGTTTTTTATACCGATACATACATTATCCTTTCAAATTAGACCTTAATTTTGAACAAAACCATCATAGACGGCTGTGTACTATCCGTCAACGATATCCAAATCCGTCCATTGTTGACGCATGAATAAACAATAAAGGGACGGTCTATGAGCATGATCCAATATTAAATTGCATTCAGCCACATGTTATCTTTTTTTAATGACAATAAACATTTATGTTCCCGTGTAAACGACTCAGAAATAATTTCTAAGTCTCAATTTAAAGGGATGTGGGTTTAAATATGTCTGGACTTTCAGCTCTGGTTGGTCATATTTTATAGTATAATGTCTGATTGATATAAGCGGAACAATTAAAGGGATATATCCGAATAAATATTAATTAATTAGTGATAATAGTTCCTGTGTTCTCCAGCATTGGTTAGGGTAACAAGGCGTCAAAAACAAATATGTGTACAGATAGTTGAAAATGAACAGCTAAGATGATAAACACAATAACGATTATTTTGACTAACGTCTATCAGCACCCCATGCTGAGCCCAAAACGAAAGTTGAAAGATCAGTGTCGGTCACACAGTCTTTCATATAAACATAAGAGTTTCTAAAGTGAAGGCCATTCTAATAACGGAAGGCCGCTATACATTGATTTTTTATCATAATTTAGTACATTTTTAGTTATACTCATATTGTCAAAAAAAGCCCCTGCAATTTGATTTATATAAACTAAAAAAGAAATGGAAAAAAAA
>JAKSBO010000529.1 GCA_022361095.1 Desulfobacterales bacterium
TAACCCTGTCTTCCGCCGACCAGGGCAAACAGGCTTATTTAAGACATGGTGCGGATAACGGAAACTGGGCCTCCTTTTTCTCTCTGGCTGCCCGTCATGCAAAAGAAGATGATACATCCACGAATGTGGCCCGCTTCTGGAGTGGTGAAGCGGTGATTCCTTCCGATGAAAGGGTTGGAACAAGCGAGCCTGATGATTCTCATTATCTTGAACTCTATGGCAATATTTCAGTGTCGGACCGGCTCATTTTATCCGCCAAACTGTCTGAAAGCCAAAAGGCTTTTTCAGTCACAGATTGGGACCAGGAATTTATCTGGGAAGAGCAAAAATCCTATCAGTCAAAATTGTTTAAGTTGGAGGCATCAAAGAACATTGACGTAAACTCCGGTATAAGATTCACCGGGTATTACTCAGATGTGAAACTTAATGAAACGATCCTTGATCGGGATTTTCAACAGGATGAGTATTCCGTGTTCGGTGAATTGATATATGAGCGGGCCTTCTTTTCCTCAGATGCGCTTTTAACCGTGGGAATGTCCTATAAAGAGGATCATTTTAACGATATCCTTGTGTGGGATGCTTTTTATCCTTCATTTCTGAATTTTGATAATGACAATCTTTTTCCGGACTTTTTTAAAAGGGATTATGAAAACACCCTGGTTTCTGTTTTCAGCCAATACCGCCACAAAATCGGAAATGTTGAAGTATGGGGTGGTTTAAGAAATGATGATCATGATCGGTTTGAGGACAAAACCAGTTTCTCTTCAGGTGTGGCCTGGTCCTTGTCTTCTGACTTTCTTGTAAAGGGAATTTATGGCTCCGGCTATAGAACCCCTTTTACCAGGCAGTTGATTGGAATTGAAGCAAACCGCTTTATTGGAAATATACCAGGCCGCCCGATTGCAGACACAGCCAACCGCCTTGAGCAAATTAAAAACATGAGCCTTCAGCTCCAGTACAAGCCGAACGCGCATAACCGGTTTGCCCTGACGGTTTTTAGAAATGATATTAGCGATCATGTGGTAGGGGACCGGTATGAAGTGGGCGGAATCTCTTTGGCCAACCGCCAGACCATTGACGGGATTGAATTGGAGTGGAAATTCAAGGCCTCAGATTCCCTGTCTTTTTTTGGGAACGTCACTTTTCTGGATAATAGCGGGCCGGATGAGACGTTTCTTGCCAGAGATCTTGAAGCATCATTATTCGATGATGACGGGAATCTTGCAGAGATTAGATACATAGATTTTATCCACAGTTATGACACCGGTCCGAATACGCTTCTCAATTTGAGCGGTATCTGGCAGGTCACTGACAATATTCAAATCATTCCCCAGGTCCGGTATTTCTCACAGCGAGAACTCTATTACTCCAGAGAGAATGAAACCCGGACCTTTCCGGGTGCCTGGCTGTGTAATCTGCGGGTCAGTTTAAAAGATATTCAATCCTTTGATATCGATCTGTTTGTGAATAATATTTTCAATACCCGGTACAGAACCTTTGATGCTGCCTCTGATCATCACACTGAGTCCATTAGTGCCGGGATCAGCATCCGGTACAGATGGTAAGAAAAAACAAGCATGATAACGCCTGTGGATGCATTCATAAGATGGTTTGATCATATACCGATCTCTTTGCGCAGCTACCTTGCCCATATTTTCAGGGTCTGTACCACGGATGATACGTCCCAGATGGTTGCCCCGCCGCACCAGTCCCTTGAGAATTTCAGAGCCTGGACGGTTCAGATCGATTTTCCCCTGCGTATTGCCGCAAGAATGTTCTATATCAGATCGATTTTTGATATGGTGATATTTCATTATAAAGAAATCGTTGAAGGCAAGGATGCCTTCCCTCAGCCCTCTGAAAATAATAAGGTTATTCAGATATCATCGAAACAATGGGTAGAAATTCTTGAATCATGGAAAAACTTGCGTAGAAAAGAAATGTCTGATACCTATATCCATTCCTGGACAGCATGGATGATTAAAAAGTAACTGACAGTAATTGGAGGTAAGGTGAAACACCTGATTTTTTACCCCATTTTTATGATAGTCCTTACCCTGACGGCAGGTTCTGCCTTTGCCGAGCAACCGGATGAACAGGCAACCGGCCGGATAATAACATTGGAGGAATGTCTGGCAACGGGAATTAGAGACAATCCGACTCTTGAAGCATCCCGGTTTGCCCTTAAGGCGGCCGGTCACGACATCAAGGTCGCAAGGGCTGATTTCCTTCCGTCGATATCCTCCTCCTATTCAGTGAACCATCTTGAAAATGAACGTGCAAAAGGACGGGAAGATACAGACTTTATTAATCAAGAAATCAAAACATTCAATATTAAGCTTACTCAAATCCTTTATGCCGGATCGAGGATCGTTAACACATATTCAAAAGCGAAAACCCGGGAAAAGATGGTAAAAGCGGAGATGAATCTTGAAAAGCTGGAACTTATTTATAATATAGAAACCACATTTTATCGGTTGATGAAGGCTAAACAGGATATGATTGCAGCAGGTGAGTCCGTCAACCGGCTGACGGAAAGTGTAAATTCTGCCCAGGCTTTTTTTCAAAAAGAGCTAGTCCCCTATGTTGATGTTCTCCAGGCGCGTGTGGATCTGGCGGATTCAAAACAATTGTTAGGGGTTGCAAAGAATAATGTCAACCGGGAACGTGAGGGGTTATTTACGTTGATGAACCAGCCTGTAGATTCCAGTGTACAATTTCAAGATAGTCCTTATGCGACTTTGACTGAAAAATTTTCCTTTGAATCCAGTTTTCAATATGCACTTAAAAACAGGCCGGATTTGGAAAGTCTTGCGCATCAACTTTCAATCGCCAGAAAAGAAGAAAAGATCTCCATGAGCCGATACATGCCGGTGGTAAGAATGGATATTGGTTATAATGATCAGAACAGGGATTTTGATGAACCGGGAGGTTCAGGTTCTTCCACCTTTGACAGGGATCAGAGAAACCGTTACTATTCAGCCGGCGTGAACATTACCTGGGATCTTTTTGATGGCGGCAAGGCGTGGTATGGGAAAGAAAAATTTAAAGCAGAGGCAAAAAGAATAAAGGCATTGATCAAAGAGGCCCAGAATATGATCTCAACGGGAATTCGCAAAGCCCTTTATGCCATGTCTGAGGCAGAGGTGCGAATCCTGGATTCTGATGATGCATTAATGGCTGCCAAAGAAAATTATGCAGCGCAAGAAAACCGCCTTAGAGCCGGGGTTTCGACCATCCCCGCACTTCTGGATGCCCAAGACCGGTTAGTTCGGGCCCAGGTAAATAAAAATCGCGCTATTCTGGATTACCAGCTGGCAAGATCTGAATTGAAGTTGATGACCGGGGAGAAAAATTTAAATTCCTTGAATTCTAACCTGGAAACTATTGGCGAATAGCCCTTTGAGTTAAAATGATAGAATTAAAGGGCAAGCAATAGCAGGGCAGCCTCTGGCTAAAGCCGTTATTACGGCAAAATCTCGGTACGGCCTATTGACCTGTTCCCATTCTTGATTATTGTATTTGGTATTTGAGCTTATCATTCTGTTTGGATGATGGGTTTCGGTGTAAGCTCAAGATGTTGTATTAAAGGAGATTAAGATGCTGGGTCCGGGACCTCTGATTGCCATTGGTGTCATTTGCTTATATACCATTCTTGGTCCGCTTGTTTTATTTGCAATTTATGTTTTATTAGATTCGCTGAGCACACCGGACCGGCCGGTCGATAAATCTCAGGACAGCACCATCTGGAATAAAGATCCTGCATTGTGGAACAATGATGAAATAGATATTTATATGGATCAGTCCTGAAGAATGACCTCTTTTTTAAAAAAATGGAAAAAATATTTTACATTTGCAGCACTTTTAAGTTGTTTTGTGAATATTCTTCAGCTCACCTTCCCCTTCTATATGTTTACCATATACAATAATATTATCACCTCTTACAGTGAATATTCTCTTGCAAATATAACGACAGCAGCCGTTTTTGCCATATTAATTTTAGGATTGTTCAGTTATTCTCGATCCAGGCTCCTGGCAGTTGCGGCAAGAGACCTGAATCTCGGGTTACGACAAGGGCTTTATTCCGCTATGGTCAAGGGTCAGGTACTTGACAGCAAAAGAGCGTATCAGGGTGGCCTGAATGATCTCGAAGTCCTGGGTAATTATTTTTCATCTCCATCTGTCTATGCCTTGTTTGATGCACCATGGGCTCCCTTTTACCTGGCTCTTATTTATTTATTCCATCCGGTGCTGGGTCTGATTGCAACCCTTGGTGCGGTTGTTATGGTGGGGTTGAGTCTTTTGCAGGAGATGCTTGTGCGCAAAAGCATGAAAAATGCCAACATTAAAAACAGTAAAAATCAGCGATTTGTCAATTCATTCATGCGGAATGCCGAGGTGATTAACGGGATGGGCATGATCAATGACATCAGCGACAGGTTCATCCTGGAAAATGGCAAAGTGATGAAGAACCAGACACAGTCCAGTTATTATGCCGGGACGATACAGGCGATGATCAAACCCATGCAGAATCTTATCCAGGTTTTCATTTACTGCGCCGGGGCGTATTACGCTATGAAAGAAGGGTTTGATGTCGGTCTCATGGTTGCCGCTTCCATTATCATGGGACGGGGGCTTGCACCTTTAATGCAGCTAATGTCATCCTGGCGTGTCACCACAACGGCAAGGGAATCCTATCGGCAGTTAAAAGGTTTTTCAACCATGATTGATCAACAAAACAAAGCGGACGCCATGCCTTTACCGGCTCCAAAGGGCCATATTCGTGTAGACGCTGCTGTTTTCAGGATTAAACATCTGCTTCTGCTAAAGGGCGTCTCCTTTGAACTGAAACAAGGCGAGTTCTTAGGAATCATCGGACCAAGCGGTGCCGGGAA
>JAKSBO010000030.1 GCA_022361095.1 Desulfobacterales bacterium
CCCCGGTGCTCGGGGAGCATCACGACACTGACCGAAGCCGACGGCATCATACGAATTCCCCAGCACGTGGAAGGCATTGAGGCCGGCGAAAAAGTTCAGGCCCACCTGCTTCGCGCCCTGCCGTCCATTGAAAATACCGTGGTCATCACAGGCTCCCATGACAACACCCTTGACCTTCTGGCGGATCAAATCCGGTTGGAACATCCGGGCATGGGCATCTCTTCCAGTCATGTGGGAAGTATGGGCGGTCTGATGGCCATTAAAAAGGGCGGCTGCCATATGGCCGGTTCCCACCTGCTGGACCCCGATGACGGCTCATATAATATTTCATATCTGAAAAAGTACCTTGCGGATGTGCCGCTGCGCCTGGTCAATCTGGTGATGCGCCAACAGGGACTGATTCTGCCCAGAGGCAATCCGGACAACATAAAGGGACTTTCAGATATCGTTGAAAAGAAAATCGCTTTTATAAACCGCCAGTCAGGTTCCGGTACCCGCATTCTATTTGATTTCAGTTTAAAAAAGAGCGGCCTGTCTGCCGCAGATATCCAGGGATATGAAAATGAAGAATATACCCACATGTCCGTGGCTGTGGCCGTACTGTCAGGCCGGGCCGGTGCCGGATTGGGTATCAAGGCTGCTGCCCTGGCCCTGAAACTGGATTTTCTGCCTGTTGTCACGGAATCCTACGATCTGGTCATCCCTGAAGTCTACTATAATCTACCCAAAGTCCAGGCCCTTCTCAGTTCCATTCAATCCGATAACTTTAAACAGCGGGTTACGGCATTAGGCGGATACGGCGTAGAGAATACCGGCCAGGAGTTATTCCGTTCTATGTAGCGCATGAATGGGTGTTCGTGTTTGGGCGAAAAGTTGCCGGATGCAAATTTTCATGTAACGCCCCAGGGTGTTTTTTGTTCAAACAACACGAAAAAACAATAATCTAACACCCTTATAATCTCTTTTTAACCCTTGTCCTGTAAATATTTTCCTGTATTTTTCCTAAATTCTTTTGTCATGGAGGCAAATACAGAAAATGACACAGGTTTCGCAAGTATCTTCAGACAGGTATTATCCTTTGGGCAACGAGCCCTACATGAGTGAAGGACAGCTCGCTTATTTTAAAGGCAAACTAACACAGCGAAAGGATGAACTGCGCAACAGAATTTCTAAATCCATAAAAAAGATTAAAACCCTTGAAGCAGCCCAGGCCGACATCCTTGACCGGAGCAATTCATACATTGACCTGGAGCTTGAGGTAAAAAATTTTGAGCGCCATTCAGATATGATCGTGCAGGTGGATCATGCGTTGGCGCGCATTGACGACGGCAGTTTCGGATATTGTGAACTGACCGGTGATGAGATCGGGCTGCGGCGGCTGGAAGCGATTCCTTTTGCCACCATGTCCATCAAAGCACTGGAAGCGTTTGAATCAGGCCAGAGACATATGAGTGTTGCAAATTAAAAACGTCATCTTGATCGTGCGCCAACCAGGAATTCGGGCACGATCAAAATGAAGCGCACGATCAAGTAAAAAATCCCTGCAGAACCCATGTTCTGCAGGGATTTTATTTACCTAAAATATGGCGGTTAACCGCCCTGCTTCACATCTTTAATAAGGATGAATTTCAA
>JAKSBO010000838.1 GCA_022361095.1 Desulfobacterales bacterium
AAAAGGTTTCGACACTCATAGATGTAAAAGTTTTACCAAAGACAATGACCAATGGTTATGGTGCATGGTGGCATGTTGGCATTCCTGCAGTTTCTAAAAAAGAATCTGTACAGAAAGCCCATGATGACATGATAGATGGATTAAAAAAAGCTAGAAAATATTAATGCTGTAGGAGGATTCAGAATGAAAATGGACAAGAATCGTGTAAAGCTAGGTATTGCACCTATCGCTTGGACAAATGATGATTTACCTGAACTGGGTAAAGATAACACATTTGAGCAGTGTGTCAGTGAAATGGCACTAGCAGGCTTTACAGGTAGTGAAGTAGGCAACAAGTATCCTACTGATACAGATGTATTAAAGAAAGCACTAGGACTTAGAGGCGTAGAAATTTGTAATGCTTGGTTCAGTACATTCTTTACGACAATGCCAGAAGAAGAAACTTTGGAAGCTTTTAAAAAGCATAGAGATTTCCTTCACACAATGGGTGCTAAAGTAATTGGTTGTTCAGAACAAGGTCATAGTATTCAAGGGATGGATAAGCCAATATTTGATGAAAAACCTGTATTTACTGATAATGAGTGGACAAGACTTGCTGAAGGTTATAACAAGTTAGCTAAACTTGCAGCTGAAAAAGGCATGAAGGTTTCAATTCATCACCATATGGGGACGGGGGTTCAAACGCCATCTGAAGTTGAAAAGTATATGTCTATGACAAATGATGATGTTTACTTATTATTCGATACTGGCCATATGTATTTCTCTGAAGGTACACAAGAATCAGTAGATGAAATCATCGACCGTTATAAGGATAGAATCATACATGTTCATTTAAAGGATGTTAGAGAAGATGTTCTTAAAAAAGCTCGTGATGAAAAGTGGTCTTTTTTAAAGGGTGTTAAAGCTGGTGTGTTCACAGTACCTGGTGATGGTGATATAACTGAGGAGGACAGGGCAGTATTAGGTTCACAGCTTCCCTCCTGGATTGGCGGATTGTTCAACGAGGTGACTTATAAAAACTTTACACTTTCTATGTTCGTTAACATGGTACAGGGAATAGAAAGAAGCAATGGCTGGTATCATCCACAGAGT
>JAKSBO010000264.1 GCA_022361095.1 Desulfobacterales bacterium
GTGCTCTATTTTAGCCCGGCCGGCAAGGTCGGTCATTTCTGCCCTGGTCGTTCCGGCATCTTTCCCGGCATCACTGGGGCGGCTATGTAGTGCTTGGCCGGAAAGTCATACATAGCCAATCTACAAGGATCTCGAGCATTATAACGAATAGAAGTTATTACTCATTTCTAAAAGTATTTTCGACTATAATGAGTTACTAAGTCATAATAAAGGACTGTAATTTAAAATTATTAAGTGTAGTTAACAGTAAATTATATTTTTACAAATGGTGAAAGCCTAAAAACTTCGAGGTTATTTTGCGTAAAGTTTTTGAGCCACAAATGACATTCGGGCAAACTCCCATCGACACAAGGCATTGATTTGGTCTTCGAATGTCATTTTTAAAGAGCGGTCTCCTCGAGATTGTAGTACAGGTGTATGTGAAAGCGACCTTACCAGAGGGCACTGGAAATTGTCAAAATTCAGGGATTGTATTTGTTTTTTTGAGACTGAAATTCGCATCATTTGGGCTCCATGATTAAAATTTTTCAAGTCGCGTAAAAATTTTTACGCACATTTGTCAACAAAAAAATGACTGTTTTGTCAATAAATTTAAGTGTTTTTTACATTTGTAATGAACATTGCATGGTTCAAAAAGCAGGGATTATACTTTCTTCATGTCAAAAGACAGAAAACTTTATGACTACCGTTCGGTTGCTGATCGAAGAGCGGTATAACAGGCCGGTACGTACCGTTCTGTAGGGAGGGGTGGCGTTAGCCACCTCCTACCAGATTATAAACTTTGCCTTTATTCTTAAACAAACTTCAATGTATGCTTTTCAACACCCATTATCCATGAAACAGTATCAATAACCTTCTGTCTAAATCGTTGAACAAAAAAATTAACTATAACTGGATATTTATCATAATGATCTGCATAATAAAAAAACTCTTCTTCTGAAATATTAAAAAAATCACAAAAATATTCTAAGCCTTCTGGTTTTTCTTTATCCATACTCATTTTATCCATTTCTTTTATTCCTTGGTCTCTCGTAATTGATCCAGTTCTTATCATTTGATTTATTTCTGCAGTTACTTCAGAGAGATTTCTTCTTGTTTCTAAAAATCATTTTATTGGCTCAAGAACACAACTTGAATGAACAGAAGTTTTGTTTGGATTTTCCCACCCAATAGTGGATAATGTTTTTTCTAATTTTTCCATATTTGTCCAATCAATATAATTTGCTAGAGGTATCATAACAGGATAGAAATCAATAGTATTAGAATTAGCACAATTTTCTAAATCTCCTAAAATTTCTCTTAAATGACTATCTTTATTTTTTTTATCTGATTTTTTTAATGCCATATTAAGCATAATTTTCCATAGTTTATAAAAATTTTTAAATTTCATTTTATGAGTTATTTGATCTGGCATCTCAAAATCATGCAAACTCTCTCTTTGTCCCTCGGAAAATCCATTAAAAATAAGAGGAATATTTTCTCTTATTGCAATTGGGAATGCACCAAACGCCATAAAAATGGGACAATAACATACTTTAGAAAATTTATAAAAAAGCCCCTGTAATGCTTTTAGTGTTGTATCATCACTCCATTTAAATATTTCATGTGTAGAATTAGTTGCTTCAACACATTTTCTCATATTTTCCCATGCTTTTTCTCTAATTAAGCCATTATCCCATGTTACTGCCAATACTCTTAAACCTAAAACTTTTGTTAAATAATACAGAACGAAACTACTGTCTTTTCCGCCAGTTAAAGAAACCATTGCATCATATTTTTTACCTTTATACTTATCAGTTAATTCTTTAAGTTCTTTTGCTTTTTTTTTCCAGTCAATACTTACTGGTTTATACTCTTTACACTCCTGACACATAGTTTCATTATCTTCTACTGGATTGATGCATATACTACATTTCGCCATTTTATTATCCTTTTTTAATTTATCTGAAAAATCTTGGTGCAACCGGATTGCACTTTTCCCTTTAAAAAAACCAACCACATATGAAATGCTGTATTTCGGTGGTACTGAAAGGCATAAATGCACATGATCCGGCATCGCATGACCTTCAACAAGTTCAATACCCTTTTAACGGCATACGTCTCGAATTATCTCACCAA
>JAKSBO010000035.1 GCA_022361095.1 Desulfobacterales bacterium
ATCTATTCATTAACTGGGTCTAAGCTGAATTCTTCGACGCCATCGTATTTTATTTCAAATCATTGGGTATTGTCTTTAAACAGCGGGTATTCATTTTTCGCGGCCTTTTATCTGCCCTCATAAATTCAAAATTACTGATTTATAATGTTGACAATATTGTTTAGATATGGTTCTCTGCCTGAGAATGGATAACGTGTATCTATAAATAATAAGGTAGGCATAAATGGCAAAACAATCTGGGACAACCAAGGCTAAAGAAAATAGCAAGTCAACCAAAACAGCGTTTTCAAAAGGCGACATGGCGGTTTACCCTGCCCACGGTGTCGGCTGTATTGAATCCATCGAAAGCCAGGAGATCAATGGGGATACCATGAATTTCTACATGATGAAAATTGTGGAAAACGGCATGACGATCATGATCCCTACATCCAATGTTGAATCCGTAGGATTGCGGGAAGTAATCCCTGAGAAGGAAGTGCCCCAGGTCTACGAGGTTATGCAGAAAAAGGCCCAAGCCAGTGACAACCAGACCTGGAACCGTCGTTACAGAGAGTACATGGACAAGATTAAAACCGGTTCCATCTATGATGTGGCCGAGGTGTTCAGGGATCTTTTCCAGCTTAAACTTGAAAAAGACCTTAGTTTCGGCGAAAGAAAACTTCTTGATACGGCCCAGAATCTTCTGGTGCAGGAACTTTCCATGGCCAAAGATGTTGATGAAGCGCACATGATACAAGAGATAGAAAATCTGTTCAACTAAATGCCTTAATTTTTTGATAACACAAACATGCCGGCAGGTGTCACCTGCCGGTTTTGTATTTTTCATGAACATAAAGATCGAAATACAGCCTGATCAGGCAGGTCTCAGGCTTGACCAGGCGGTCGCTGCTTTTCATTCCCAACTATCCCGTTCCAGGATTTCAAAATTGATCCGCCAGGGGGTGATTCTGGTAAACCACGAATGCAAACGCCCTGGGTATAAGGTTAAGCCCAAAGATGTGATTGAAGGCGACCTCCCCTCATCCGGCCGTTCAAATGGAAAACCTCTGCCCCCGGAATCCATCCCTTTGAATATCCTTTACGAGGATGACCACATTCTGATGGTTGATAAACCTGCAGGGCTTGTGGTGCATCCCGGTGCAGGGAATGAGTCGGGTACCCTGGTCAATGCCCTGATGGCCCACCATCCGGTTTTTAGCGAGCAAGGTTGGGACAGGGCGCGTCCAGGCATCGTCCACCGCCTGGATAAAGACACCTCCGGGCTGATGGTCATTGCCAAAACCTTGAAGTCATTTGAATTTCTCCAAAAAGAATTTAAGCAAAGGCGGGTAAAAAAACATTATCTGGCTTTGGTCCGGGGTAAAAATATTCCCGATGCAGGGGGGATTGTGCGGCCCATCGGCAGGCATCCCTACTACCGCAAACGCATGGCCGTTCTGGATGAAAACGGCAGATACGCAAAAACCCGATTCCGTGTAATCAAACGATTTAGTGCCGGGTGTCTTATGGATGTCCGGCTTTATACCGGCAGAACCCATCAGATTCGGGTCCATTTTTATGACCAGGGCATGCCCCTTTTCGGCGACTGCATTTACCAGGATAGGCGGTTTAGAAAAAAAGACCCCATGGCACCGCGCCAGATGCTTCATTCCCGGGCTTTGTCCTTTCGTCATCCCTATTCAGGTGTGCGGCTCTCTTTTAAGGCGCCCATGCCCGAAGATTTCAAAACCACGTTACGGCATCTATCCGATGCGTCTTGACAGAAATTAATGACGCCCAAAACCCTGAAAATGATGTGCCTTCTGGCGCTGCTGGCAGCGTTTCCGCCGTTATCAACGGACATGTATCTACCGGCGTTGCCTTTGCTCCAAAAAACTTGGCAGCAGCCTATGTCCCTGGTCAATCTTACCCTGAGCGGGTTTTTCATCGGGTTCTGTTTCAGTATGCTGCTGTACGGTCCCCTGTCTGATAAATACGGTCGAAGGCCCCCGCTTATGTTCGGCATCATCATCTATATTGCCGCAAGTTTTGCAAGTGGTTTTGTGGACGGTATTTATCACCTTATTTTGTTCAGGGTGCTGCAGGGGATAGGGGCGTCATCCGGGGTGGTGATCTCCATGGCCATTACCAAGGACTTGTATGAAGGGCAGCAGCGCCAGTACATACTTGCTTATATGGCGGTGATCATGGCCCTGGCACCCATGTTGGCGCCCGTGTTCGGCGGATTGATCATGGCCCGGCTCTCCTGGCACTGGGTGTTCTTTGTTCAGGCCGCCATGGGGATGATTGCCCTTGGCGGGGTGTTCCGCCTAAAGGAACCTTTGCAGGAGCCTGAGCATGTGAGCGTCCTTGAAACCATGGGATTGTACCTGAAACTCTTTGGCAATCGGCGATACATTGGCCTTGTGCTCCTTTTTTCCGTTATTGTTTTACCCCATTTTTCTTTTATCGGATCCGCGTCAAATATCTACATTTCCCGGTTTGGTATGTCGGAGCAGGTATTCAGTTATTTTTTTGCGTTCAATGCCGCGGCCATCATGGCGGGCTCCTTTATGTGTACGAGGATTCAGCAACGCATCTGTTCTGATAAAATTGTGACCGTCGGCTTTGCAGGAATACTGGTTGCCGGCCTGTTAATGCATGCCGATCTGGTGCCGGGGCCCTGGGCGCTTGCCCTGCCCATGGCCCTGGCCTCTTTTTTCTTTGGTTTAAGCCGGCCGCCAAGCAGTCATCTGGTGCTCTTGCAGGTTGACCAGGGTGCGGGAACCGCCTCTTCTCTTATGATTTTTCTCTATTTTATTGTGGCTGCATTCGCCATGTGGTTTATCTCCCTTGACTGGGCCGACACCATTCATATGATCGCCCGGCTGGCTATTTTTTCTTCATTTTTTGTTCTTGTGATATGGTTGCCGATGGTAAAAAAATTGATTTGAACAAAAAATAGAGGGGGCCGGCAAACACCTGGCTGTTTGTTACGTAATTTTTTATCTGCAGATAACGTTTTTGCGCAAAGGTATATGCCGTGATATATATGGCCCTAAGCGTTATGGAAGTATTACCAATGGGAATCTGTCTGCCTGGGAGAAATGATGAAGAAATATGTTACGTTAAAAACAGTCGCTTTAAGTGTTGCCATGCTATTTGTTCTTTATTTTCTTTTGACAGGGCTTGTCGCTCCTTGGGCCGGAAAACGCATTGCTGTAAACTTTTTGACAAACGCGCTTGGAAGGCAAACTCGGATTGAATCCATAACATTTAATCCATTTACCCTGGAAACCCGGATTAGAAATTTTACCATTGAAAGTAACATCAGTGGAGAGAATTTGATCTCGGTTCAGGAACTTTATCTCAATCTGTCAACCGCCTCCCTGCTTCACCTGGCCCCGGTGCTTTCGGATATTCAGGTGACGGCGCCTAAGCTTTCCCTTCATTTAAACAAAGACAACACCTTCAATATCTCAGATCTGCTTGACGGAAAAAAGGAAAACGCCGTAACGGAGCCGGACTCCGTAGAAGATGAGCCCAGGGCTTGGTTTGAATTCAGCGTGTCTAATGTAAAAATTACGGACGGGGCACTGGTTTTCACCGATCATATCCGTTCCGTTACCCATTCAGTGGCACAGTTAAATGTTGACCTGCCCTTTGTCAGCACCATGGAAAAGGATGTGGCAACACCGGTAAAAGCCGTTTTGAACTGTCTGGTGGATAAGGCCCGGATGGATATCAATGTTGCCGGGGTGCCCTTTGATGCCACCCGGAACATGTCGTTTTCACTGAATATGCTGCCCCTGGATCTCAATGTTTTTACGCCCTATCTAGATCTGCCCGTGCCCTATAAAATTAAATCCGCCGGTGCCCTTGCCGTAATTGTGTCTGGCGAATATGAGATCACGGCAGGAAAAACCGTTGCAGACCAAAGGCTTGCCGTCAAGCTGCAGGCTTTGCTGAACAATTTTGATCTGGACAATGTTGCCGGGGGTGATTTGTTTGCCTGTCCTCGGTTGAAGGTGGAAGCCTCATCACAGAATATATTTGATATGGATTTCCTGGTGGACGAGGTGGTCATTGACCACGCCTCTGTGTTTATTGAACGCAATGCCCAGGGGGACATTAACCTCGTTCCCCCGGGGAAGGGGGCGAAAGAGGCAGATCCCCCAAAGGCGCCTGCCCAAACACCGGACAGGTTAAACGTTATTGCCCAGGCCGATACGGCTGTATCCAAAGATGCAGAGGTGGGCCTTGGGGACGTGCATAGGGCCCAGGTTCAGGTTAACCGGGATAAAAAAGGCGGGAAGGACCCGCTTGCTGAGATTGGACTGCCCCTGAAAACAGAGCAAGATTCGGGGGGCGAAACCATAACAGTCGCGCCTGTGCAGCCAAAACAGGCAACGCCGAAACAGGTTGAGCCGGGCGCCTCTGCCCCTGCATGGGCTGTCACGATTAATAAAACGGTTTTAGCCAAGTGTCAGGTACAGTTCACTGATCTCGCTAAAAATGAGCCGGTGAACGTGGTTCTGAAAGACATTGGTGTCACGGTTGAAAATATCACCACAAAAAAAGGGGAAAAATCAGCCTTCAAGGCATCCATGACCAATAAAGGCAAAGGGGAGATCAACCTTGACGGATTTTTTGATATTTCCGGGCCTGCGGCAACCGTAAACATAGACGTCAGCCGGATTGACGTGAATACGGCAGAGCCCTATTTTACAGACCTTTTAAACATTTCAATATCCAAAGGCTATCTTAACACCAAGGGTGTCGTGATTGTAACGCCGGCCAAAAAGAGAAGTAATCCGCCAAATGTTACATACAAAGGCCGGGTTTCCCTTAATGATTTTTTGTCTAAAAACAAGGTGGATGACTCCGATTTTTTTTCATGCAAATCGCTGTATGCCGCGGGTATGGATATTTCCGTAAATCCCATGAAGGTTGTGATTGATCAAATTGCGCTGACCGACTTTTACCAGCGGGCCGTACTGAACCGAAATGCCCAGCTCAATTATACGCAGATCATGGTGGCACAACCCGAAGAGAAGGGTGTGGCAAAAGGTAACCCCAAGGCACCGTCAGGTAAGGGCGGCGGTGAAATGCCCGATATCCGCATTAATGCCATTACCCTTCAGGGGGGGCATATCAATTTCAGCGATTATTTTACCCAACCCAATTTTACCGCCAATATGACCGAGATTGCCGGCAGCCTCACGGGCCTGTCATCCAAAGGGCAGACCCATGCCCAACTTGTACTCAAAGGTGTCCATGGCAGGTATGCACCTTTGGATATCACCGGTGAGCTGGACCCTTTAAAGGACAAACCCTTTATTGATCTGACCATCTCTTTTAAAAATATTGAGCTGCCTAAATTCAATGTGTATTCCAAAAAGTTTTTGGGGTATGAGATTGAAAAGGGAAAATTGATCTTGGATCTGCATTATAATATAGACGGGGATCAGCTTAATTCAAAGAATCGTGTCCTGTTTGATCAATTGACCCTGGGCAAGAAAGTGGCCAGTAAAGACGCCACCTCTCTTCCTTTGGAATTTGCCGTTTCCCTGCTTAAAAATTCCAAAGGGGAGATTGACCTGGATCTGCCCATCACAGGGGATCTCAGTGATCCCAAATTTCATTTCGGAAAGGTTGCGGGAACGGTTCTGAAAAATTTCATTATGGGGATTGTAACGGCCCCGTTTAAATTCCTTGGCAATCTTGTGGGGGCCGGCAGTGGTCAGGATCTGGGATATGTGGTGTTTGATCCGGGAAAAAGTTTGCTGGATCAGGTCCAGAAAGAAAAACTGGACAAGCTTGCGGCCGTGCTGGGTAAGAAACCGAAATTGAAACTTGAAATCATGAGCCGGTACAATCCGCTTAAAGACGCCGGGCAACTCAGATATGAGGCCTATGAAGCCATGGTATTATCCATGGACAAAAAATTACCTGAAGATGGTACGGTGAGACTTGATGATCTGGAGGAAGAGAAACGTATCCGGCTTATTAAAGCCTCCTATGACATGGCCGAGTTTCCCAAGCCCAGGGATGGGTCCGGCAAGGAAAAAGAGTTGAGCCCGGATGAAAAAGAAAAGCTTCTG
>JAKSBO010000800.1 GCA_022361095.1 Desulfobacterales bacterium
AACCTGCCGGCAAAGGACAAGCGCCTTTGCCGGCAGTATTTTTTCCTGCCGACATCAAATCTTATAAAAAGACGTATCCTCCTCTTCTTTTCCCTGGACTATTAAGTTCAGGATTCCCAAATGGAACTATTTAGTGTTTGAACGAAAACCTGTAAATTTTGTTGAGTATAAGTGAGCTAAAAGAAAACCTTCGGAATACATGAAGTATTTCGAGGATTAAAATTTCAGCCCAACGCCTTAACCGGCAAAATTTGCGCCGGCCAGGCACTATTATCTCTGGTATGGCTTAACATTGACCCCTTCCTGTCAAAGAACTGTGGGTTTTCGTTAATACTTTTGATCCCATTATGCGGCGTAAAATTGCCGAGACATCAAACACTCAAGTACACTTTTACCCCACGCTCTCCTCAATGCTATAAATATAAGCGGCTTTAAGATTAAAACCATGAAGGACATGAAGAATATGAAGATTGATATAAAAGAACCAATTATGTTGCTAAATTTCTTTCATATTTTGATGTGAGTTGGGCCTGGCGTTGATAGACTAAGCCGCTCAATGGCTGTTAGCGAGTTAACGCCTTCATTGACTTCGTGTTCTTCATGGTAAAAAAATCAATGCTTAAAATTAATAACATTGGCGCTTTCCACACAAATATCGAGTAGGGTGAGATTGGGTATTAATCCAGCCTCACCCCTCTCACAGAACCGTACGTACGGGCCTCGTATACGGCTCCTGTATATTCTTATCTTATGTTACTATGACAGAAATTCCTGTCTGTACTGTCCTCATATCGAACAACCCTAATGTCTCAAAGTATTTATTGGGCAAAGAGTAGCTCACTAAAGGGCTTGCTGAGTTTCTCCAGGAGTTTATTTTTATGCTTTTAAACTCATCTTTGTAGCCAAGCTGTCTCAGTCGGCGGTGTAAACGAGCGGGCTTTTTCTATAGCTTGAGCTGTTTTGCACGAAGTCGGCGCCTTATCCAAGGGAACAGCCTTTCAAACACCTGTTTACAATTAGCTATTCTGAAATAGTTCGCAAATCCTCTGCACATTGAATTTAGATCCTTTATCACAGTTTCAAGATTTACCGGTGAATTACGACGGATAATTTTTCTTACCTTATCTTTAAATTCTTCCACCTTCTTCTCTTGGATACGTGTGAATCCGGTATGGATTATTACATCCAGAAACTTTACCCCTTTAAAACTGTGGATGATATGTGTCTTGGTCTGATTTACTGTTAATCTCAGGGAGCCTTCCAGATACTTGGTGGCTTGATCACATACATTTTCAGCTGCCTTTCTCGACCGTTTTAAAATCAGAATATCATCGGCGTATCTAACGATCCGATGTCCACGATTTTTTATAAACTGATCAAAGGCGTCTATGTAAATATTTGCTATCAAGGGGCTTATCACACCTCCTTGAGGGCTTCCTTCCGTGCTTAACTGCCAGTTGCCATCTTCCATCACACCGCTTGTCAGGAACATTCTTACCAAATTACTGTAGTAAACCTTGTCCATAATGGCTTTTCTGCATTTCCTTCCTTTGATTCGAGCTCGTTACCCTGATTCTTCCCCCGGGATATCCAGCATTCTATCCTTTTTGCGGCAATTTACTGAATTGAATCCCGGCGTACTCCATTGGACAGCCTGAATCAGCCGTGCATCTGTCACGATTTACTGCCGATAGAGTGCCCTGCCCCGTCGGGCAGCTTGTGTCCGGAACGATTACCTTCTTCAAATTCCAAAAATTTTTCGAATATACTTCCTCCCTTCGCAGCCGACCAGGCTTTTGACTCTGGCCGCCCCCTGCAGATTGCCTACAGGTCATTCCGGTTTTATCTTCCACACTGTTACCAGGCTTCACAGGCCGGAACTTCTACCATATCCTGCCGTTACCAGCAACGCCCTTGCAAGTCGGATTGTTTTCCCCTGGTCGGGGTGACGCCTGCTTACCGCAGGCTGGGTTTGCCCGCCATGCCGGGCAAACAAAAAAAGTGAGCCGGTTTTTACCGGCCCACTTTCTAAAATCAGGCAGTATTAATTAAATTAAATTTGGTAAAACTAAATTAAAAGACGATCTGCCATTTGGCACCAAAGTAAATGGTTTCATCCTGACCAGTTTCTCTCTCGTCAATCATGCCGACTTCAGGAGTAACGGTAACACCCGGAGCCAGAGTAATGGCAGCCTGCAGATAGTAGGTCTGAGCGATATCTGAATCTCCGCTGTCGTCCATTTCGTCATGGATATATCCATAACCGGCTTCAAGGGTAAGCATTTCACTAACGGCAAAATTCACACCAATGGTACCACCAATGGATTCACAATCGTCAACGTCAGTTCCGTTATAATCAGCCTTGCCTTCGAAATCGGTTCCAGTAGTATAAGCCAGACCATCAAGATTCTCGCCCCATACAAAGGTACCAAATACACCCAGTGCACCGAAGTTCAAATTTGCACCAAGGCCAATGCCGTAAGAATCAATATCTTCGTCATCATTGATTTCAAAAGTATTATAACCACCGGCAACCTTTACCTCGCCCATATCAAACGCTGCTGTGTAAGCCATCGCAATCATGGGGATTAAGGATTGGGTGTCGTGGGTGGTGGTACCCGCATCATAGCTTTCCTGAGTATCAATAAAAGCAATTTGGAACCCACCAAAGGTCAATTTTATTTGAGCGTGACGGCTGTTATCAAAATCACCGTATCCGCCAAGGGTAGCATCGTCACCGTAAACCTGGCTGGAATATGTAACTTCGATGGGAGTTACAGTCTTACCAATCAACAGACTGCCGGACCCAAAGTCCCATTCGCCATAGAGGTGACGAATATTGGCCGAGTCATCTTTTGCGCCGTATTCAAAACGAGCCGTCAGTTCATCAGAGACTTTTACATTAGCACCAATACGGGCATTGCTCTGAAGGGCTTCCGAATATTGCCAATCGCCGTCATCGCCGTTAATTTCATCGGCTTCAGACCAGAATGTGGAAACGCGGGCGCTTCCGTAAAAATTCCACTCTGCTGCATAAGCAGAACTTGCCATCAGCGCAAGGGCTGCAACAGCAACAATAATTTTTTTCATCTTTTTCTCCTTTTGGGATTTATTTACTGCCTGAAAACAGGCATTCTGCCTTCCTTTTAAAAACAGGATGCCCAATTAGTAAACTTTTTAATCTTATTTTAGCGGGTTTGTCAATATTTTTTTAAAATTTCGCAGATTAATTCAATTTATAGGAAATAATGTTCGCAGTTTTATCGTTGGCAAGGATGGCTACCTTGGACCGGGTCACAACGGAAATCACCAATTCTTTTTTACTGTCATTGTCTATATCGGCTATGTCAAAATCAGAGACCCAGCCCTGCAAGGGAGCGGTCTGGAACATCGGAGCAAGGGAGATGCCGTTCCAGGACATGATTTCAACACGCCCCTCCTTGAACCGTTTAATCCTGCCAATGACCCCGCCGCCAATCTCATTATTTGTAATCAAGAAAACTTTCTCTTTCTGATCTTCTCCCACGGGGTGAAATTTAATCCTGGGATTTAAATACTCCCGTTCCCGGAAAGTGCTGTCTTCACCACGTGCCCCGGAAACCCAATAGTTGTTGGTTTTTCCGTATTTTTCCGTACTTTCCCACTCCATTGATCCGGCATCGTTGATGAGCACCAGCCGATGATGACGGTTAATGCTTACAAATTCGATACCACTGTCCCCCCGTACCGGTCCCCTGTCCAGGGAAAGCACGGATGTTCCCTTGGGCATACGAATGGCTTTTTCCTCCTGGTAGGTGTTGTTGGCCGGGGTCATAATATAAATTTTGCCTTCATATGGGCCTCGACTTTTCTCCTGGGCGTAAAGCACGGGACTGCCGTCCAAAGAATCAATCAAGCGGAAATAGTAGGAAAAACCATCCTGAATTGTTGTATAGGAAGAACCATCATATTCCACCACAAAGGAGGAGAGGGTTTCCCGGTTTATGGTCATGGCGGTGACAAATATTTCCGGATATCCGTTGCCGTTGATATCCGCCACATCCAAGCTGATAATTCTGAGGTAGGATGCGTAATCCATGTGGGTCTCTTCGGTCAGCAGACTGCCCTCTAGATGGTATATATGAAGGGAAGAGTCCGTTGCCGTCACAACCTGGATACGGCCGTCCTTGTTCAAATCCCCGGTGGACATGGCCCGGATCACCTCTTTCACCTTTAAATGGGTGGAAAAGCCCTGGCTTGCCTGCATGGCCATCATGCCGCCCCCGTAAAGCCCGGGACTGCCGGCATACTGCAAGCCCCCAAGGGCGGGGTTGGGTTCCTGAGGCCGGGCATACATCTTATTGTCGATATTGCGGTTGAATACCTTCATGTTGATATCACCGGCAAAGGAGTTTACCAGGGGGATCACATCGCCCATGGCATTGCTCTGCTCAAAAAAGGCAAGGGTTTTCTTTTTCCCTGTCACATCCACCATGGCGGCATCTAAACTAAGACTTTCCCCATAATGGGTAAGGCTGCCGAAAAGAATGTAATCAACCCCCATACGTGCGCCTAACTCCCGGGCAGCGCCTTCATTAAGACTGCCTTTAACGCGTCCGTCCGCTTTTGCCCCGGCCAGGGCTTTATCAATGGTTTCCCGATCCAGAACATCCACTTTCCCGGCATCGGAAAGCCGTGAAGAAAGCATTGAGAACAATCCGTTCTGCAAAAAACTTAAATCTTGAGCCGAATTCATTTCAAAGGGGATGACAGCCACGGTTTTTGCGTCACTGCACAATCCCGTACCGGCTACAGCCCATACCGTAAAAAAGGTCAAAACGGCAATCGTTGTTTTGGAAGCAAAAACAAAAAAGAGTTGGGTGAATTTTCGCATGGGTTTTTCCTACACTCCTGTCAGATTAAACATAAGGCCGGGTTCCAGGGATTTAAAATATCGGGAAAAAATGTATTTACAGCTATCTTTTCCCATGCCCTGCCCGCATTGAACAAAACCTAAGATTCTCAGAGGTTATATCCCATCCCCCGGTCTCACACAAGTCTTTTAAACAGCTTTTCAAGACTGCGGGCATCAAAGGAGACAAAAACAGGACGCCCGTGGGGGCAGTGCATGGGGTTTTCACAGGCAAACAACTGCTCTACAAGCGCTGCCATCTCCTTTGGGGACATGGACTGCCCACCCCGCACGGACCGATGACAGGCCATGGAAGCCAGGGCATCTTCGAGCCAGTCATCTTTAAGGCCTGTACCGTTGGCATGGCTGATCTTTTCCACCATTTCCACCACCATGGCCCCCACATTTTTTTCTTCCACCAGCACAGGCACGGCTTTTATCACAAATGATGTCCCGCCAAAAGGTTCAACCCTGATGCCCAAACCGGCCAGTTCAGATATAATGGAGTCAAGGACCACGGCTTCTTTATGGCTCAACTCCAGGACCTCGGGAACTGCCAGGGACTGGCTCTGGACCTCCATCCGCTTGTACCGCTTTAAAAGCTGCTCAAAGACAATACGCTCATGGGCCGCATGCTGGTCCACCAGTATCAGGTGGTTCTCGTTTTCCACCACGATGTAAATATTGAGCACCTGTCCAACCACCCTTACCCCGGACCGGGTTTGCAGAAACGGTTCGCAAACAGATTTTGTTTCCCGCGGATCTGATGTTTGATCCTCATGGTCATCCAGGGGGGCCTGGCTGGACGGCTCTATTTCAGACGCCGGGTCCCAGGATTCTTCACGGGGCTCAGCTGCCTCCAAAGATTCAGGGGGGGAATCAAAAGATGTATACACCGGCTTGGGCTGCGGGGCACCAACACGTTGAAACAAGTCAGGGGTCACTTTTTTTTCCGGCAGGGCGGCCGAAGTCAGTGCGGCCTGAACAGGGGTCGGGATATTTTTCTTTTCAGCGATAACAGCCCTGGCATACGCCAATTTATCTTCCTGGTTGCGTGACAAGGTATTTGCCACGGCTTCGGCCAAAGCATGGTATACGGGACCTGGGGCAATAAATTTAATTTCGCGTTTAGCCGGGTGTACGTTTACGTCCACCTGGTCACTGGGCACGTCCACGCACACCGCCCCCACAGGATACCGCCCCTTCATGATCCGGCCCCGGTACCCTTGAAACATGGCCGAGATCAACCCCCTGTCATACACAAGGCGGCGGTTGACAAACAGATAGATCCGATTAGCCGTACTTCGGGTAACACCGGGATTGGCACACACACCCCGGATAGACAACCCAACCGCACCACCATCTTTACTTCCATCTGCCCGGGGCCATTTCATTTCGTACAGTTGCCCCGCCACATCTTTACCCAGCACCATCTGGGCACGCTGAAACAGGGTCTGGTCCGGGGGATAGCTTTTAACAGCCCTGCGGTTAACCACAAGGCGGAACCCCACCCCGGGATTTCCCATAGCAAGGCCGGCCAGGGCATCGGCAATATGGCCGGTTTCCGTATTTTCGCTTTTTAGAAATTTCCTTCGGGCAGGGGTGTTGAAGAACAAACGCTTGACCTCCACCATGGTGCCCACAGGCGCGCCGGTATCGGTTACACCGGAAAGCTTGCCGCCATCCATATCCACCCGGGTACCGGTTGCGTTACCTGCAGTGCGCGACACAAGCGTGAATTTTGACACAGAGGCAATGGACGGCAGGGCTTCGCCTCTGAACCCGAATGTGGAAATGGAAAACAGGTCATCCTTGGTGTAGATCTTGGAAGTGGCATACCGTTCCAGTGCCAGCACAGCCTCATCCCGGGAAAGCCCGCACCCGTTGTCCGACACGCGGATCAGTGTTTTCCCGCCGTTTTCAATTTCAACAATAATCCTGTCCGCCCCTGCATCCATGGCATTTTCCACCAGCTCCTTAACCACGGAAACCGGGCGCTGAACCACTTCACCGGCAGCAATCTGGTTGG
>JAKSBO010000062.1 GCA_022361095.1 Desulfobacterales bacterium
AGAAACCAGGAGGGTATCGACGTCGATGTGAATACCGGGCTTTCCCCGGAAGAACTCAAAGAGATCATCGGACAATATGATGGCCTGGCCATCCGCAGTGCCACCAAGGTGACCGCAGACCTGCTTGAATCGGCAGGCAATCTCAAGGTCATTGCCCGGGCCGGCATTGGTCTGGATAATGTGGACATTGATGCGGCCACCAAAAAAGGGGTTGCCGTCATGAATACCCCCGGCGGTAACACCGTCACCACCGCCGAGCATGCCATTGCCATGATGATGGCCTTAACCCGCAATATCCCCCGGGGTACCGCATCCCTGAAAGCCGGGCGCTGGGATAAAAAGCTGCTCCAGGGCCGGGAGCTTTTCAACAAGACCCTGGGCGTTGTGGGGTATGGAAATATCGGCTCCATTGCCGCCGGGCTTGCCAAAGGGTTGCGCATGAACGTTATTGTGTTCGACCCCAATATCTCTTCGGAACATATTGAAAAGGCCGGGTTTGAATATGTAACCTTGGATGAACTCTATGCCCGCTCGGATTATATCACCATCCATGTACCTAAAATGGATGCCACCATTGATTTGCTGGACGCCCAGGCCTTTGAAAAAATGAAAACAGGTGTCATGGTCGTTAACTGTGCCAGGGGCGGTATTGTCAATGAAGAAGCCCTGCATGCCGCAATCCAGTCCGGAAAAGTGGCGGGCGCAGCCCTGGATGTGTTCTCTGTCGAGCCCCCCAGTGCAGACCATCCGTTGCTTCTGCTGGACCAGGTGATTGCCACGCCTCATTTAGGGGCATCAACCAAAGAGGCACAGACCAATGTTTCCGTGGCTGCTGCCAACCAGATTATCGCCTATCTGTTGAACGATACCGTGATCAACGCAGTGAATGTACCGTCTGTGACCGGGGATGTTTTAAAGCAGCTTAAACCGTTTCTTTACCTGGTGGAGAAAATGGGTAAAATGCAGGCCCAGATCACCAAGGGCGGGGTCCGGGAAGTCCAAATCGAATACATTGGTAAATTTCCCGACCTTGATCTCAAACCCCTGACCATTAACGGCATCAAGGGTCTTCTCAATGAATTTGTCAGGGACGAGGTGAACTCGGTCAATGCCATCTCCCTGGCCAACGAGATGGGGATAAAGATTTCGGAATCCACCTCAATGGAAGCCGGTAACTTTTTGAACCTGATTCGGGTAACCGTGGTCACGGATACCCAGACCAATGTCCTTGAAGGAACCATCTTTGGAAAAGATGATGCCCGGATTGTGAGGATTAATAAATTCCGTTTAGAGGTTATTCCGGAGGGGCACCTGTCTATCATTCATAATGTGGACAAACCCGGTTCCATCGGCTCCATCGGCATGAAATTAGGCGAGCACAATATCAATATCGCCAGAATGATGGTGGGCCGTGAGGATGACGGGGACAGAAATATTATATTCCTGAGAACCGAGACCACGGTGCCGTCTGATGTGGTAAAAGAGATTGAAGATCTTGAGCTTGTGGTGAGTATGACCACCTTTGAGCTTTAATACGCTTAAGGTTTAATGGATGTTCCATTGCTGTGGGGATCGAAAACAAAAAATTTTGATCCCCACAGCGATGCTGAAATTGCACGCAAGATTGTATCCCCCTACCATAAATCCTATCAAAAAAAATTTGGCCCAGACCCGTTCCAATACGGTCTGCTCAACTATCTGAATTGTGTTTGTCAGCGATTGTCCGGCTTGAATGGAGCGTGCAGCGGCCGCAGTCGTCGTTTCCTCTGGATAAATTTAACAGGTTTATCTGTAGCGGATTTAATTTTGATCATGGGCCTTAAATGTATATGGCCGGTCGGTCAGACCATCTTCAACAGCTTTGCAACTTCCTCCATCCGGGGGGTGAAGTTTGCAATGATGGTTAAGATATCATCCGCTGAAATCCCAATTTTTTCAATGGCTTGATGGTCGAACTTGTAGGCCAGGCCGTCTGCTCCAACACCCATGCCCATCATCATGCATATACAGTCGGCTAGGTAAACAACTATGGTGTCTTTGTCCTTTACCATGTCTTCCCGGGAGAGATGATGATTCTTGATGATCATTACCATTTTGGGGGAAAAGTTCCATAGCTGGGCAATCATTCCGCCAAGTTCTGCGTGGTTCACGCCGATTATTTTCTTTTCTGCCTCCATGAAGCTGAAATTTTCATTGGTGACCAGATTGTAAATTGTTTTATATGCGTTTTGAACGTATTTATCCATCACGGTTTTACCAATATCCTTTAAAAGGGCCGCGGTAAATATACTGCACGGATGGGATAGTTCGAGCTGGACCGCAAGCTGTTTGGCAATGATGGCTGAGGATACCGAATGTTGCCACAGCGCCCCTTCATGCATACCGTATCCGCCCAGAGGCCCTTTTATTATTTGGGACGCCAATTTCAGCAAGACAAGTTCCACAAGCCGGTCCGTGCCCAGCATCTTGGCCGCCTCCGAAATGGTCTCCGCAGGGTATTTCAACCTAAAGTATGCCGAATTGGCAATTCGAAGGAGATCGGCGGTAATGGCAGGATCATACTGGATAATATTGGTTACATCGTCCATGGTCTTTTGGGGGTCTTCCACAACTTTCAAAAGGGACATGGTCACAGCAGGGATGGGCGTTAAGGTTTTTATTTTCTTGGCCATTTCCTGAAAGTTAGTCATAATTCCACCTCGCCTTTCCCCGAAGTTTTTAAAGAGATATGACCGGTGGTAATGTCTATTCCGGCTGTCCGGTTAAAATTGCCGCCCACTGCCTGTTTCCAGATGGCAATGTTCTCACGGGTCAATATTTGAGTCAGAGCAGTATAATTGCTTTGTCCAATATTAAATCTTCTCTCCTGGTTAATAATTTGGGCACCACCGGCAACAAAGATTCTGATCCTGGTTTTTTCGGCACCCAGCAAATATGCCTGTTTGAATAATGTGGGGATGCCGGTATCAGCAAACATGTGCGGCTTATTTTTTGCTCTGATTTCATCAATTGAAGAGTCCGTTAGAATATAATGAAGTATTCCCCCCACCCTCGCTTCCGGGTCATAAACCACAAGCCCGATACCGGAACAAATTGAGGGTGCCACAATGATATCGCCCACCTGATTGCTGACTTTCATGTCTCCTATACCTACAATATGTTCCATGTTACCTCAATTTCTTAAACAGTCGATAGTCCCGTCACCGGGGGCAGCGCAGAGCGTTTTGTATGTGTCTGGAACGGCACGTGATTTTAAAAGTGATTCAAATGTAATGAATTTTAAAACAGTTGACAAGTACTTAGTGCCCGGCCGAAAATCCTAAATTTTGCCGATTACGGCCTTGGTCTGAAATTTTAATCCCCGAAATACGCTTTGTACCAAACAAAATTTGCCAGGTTTTCGTTCTGGCACTTTTAGGCCCAAACCGATGGAGGCCAAGGGCACTAATAAATATGACCGGCACACAATGGTGAGCGGGTCATATTTATTATGCCTGCAAGGTGTTGTGTTAAGCGCTATATCATTTCAGCAATCTCTTTTCCGTAGGCCTGTGCGGTTTCAACCCCGTCTTCAACCCAGGATGCCTTAATCATCAAAGGACCGGATGCCATTTTCATCTTGAACATATAGTTCATTGTATCAAATATTCTTTTATTGGCTTCGCCGCTCCATCCGTACGCGCCAAAGGCACCGCCGCTTTTGCCTTCAAGTTTGGCACGTTCAGCCATGAATAAAACCTGTTTCATGGGGGGCAGCATTTCACCGTGATACGTGGGTGAACCGAAAATGTATGCATCAAATCCTGTTAGATCTTCTTCGGATTCTATCTGGCCGGCGTTTTTAACTTCAACCTGGTGCCCTGACTGACGGACCCCTTCTGCGATTAATTCTGCTATTCCCTTGGTTTCGTCAACTCTGGATGAATAAACTATCAGTACGTTTCCCATTTTTGTCCCCATTATTTATGTTTTAACTTTTACAATTTAATTAAATGTAAGAGCATTGATCGATTAATACATGGTGTGTATAATCAAACCCTATATCAAATATCAAAATAGTATAAATTCATCACAGAACCAAGAAAAATCAACTGTTCTTTGAATTTTGGACTTGATAAAATTCGGAAAGTCTGGAAGTCTATAGTTTTTTTGTAAGGAATTTTTAAATTGGTTCGTAGATCAGAAACAAGGTTTATAGAAAGTTATGGGTTTATTTAAATTAAAGGGCTTTCCGGGAACCGGCACGTTCCCCCATGGGGTTCATCCACCGGAGAATAAAGCGTTGTCCGCCAACATGGCTGTCGAAGTGATGGATACCCCCCGGACAGTGACGCTGCCGCTGCTCCAGCATCTTGGTGTGCCCTGCAAACAGATTGTTAAATCCGGTGAAACGGTCGGTTACGGGCAAATGGTTGGTAAGGGGGAGGCGTTTGTCTCCGCTTCAATTCATGCCCCGATTGCCGGAAAAGTTAAAAGAAATGTAATGGTAACCCTGCCCAACGGCAAGCGTTTTGAAGCGCTCACCATCCAGGCGGAAGGGGAACAGATCCCCCCGGAAAGACTTTGGGAGGAGATAAAGTTTACCCAATGGCCCAAGGAAGGTTTTTCCGATTATGCGCCCATGGACATTGTGAACAAGATCCAGGCGTCCGGCATCGTGGGGCTGGGCGGGGCCGCGTTTCCCACCCATGTCAAGGTGATGCCCAATGATACCCGGGTGATAGATACTTTTGTGGTAAACGGGTGTGAATGCGAACCGTTTTTAACCTGTGACTACAGGCTTATGGTTGAGGCACCCGATGTTATTGTGACCGGAGCGCTTCTGGCAGCCCGGGCTGTTTCGGCCAGG
>JAKSBO010000846.1 GCA_022361095.1 Desulfobacterales bacterium
ATCGATCTCATCAAGCATGAGCACGGGGTTTAAGGATTCGGCCCGGCGGATCTCCTGGATGATCCGTCCGGCAAGGGCCCCGGCATAAGAGCGTCTGTGGCCTCTGATGTCGGCTTCATCCTTAACGCCTGCCAGGGAGATACGAACGAATTTACGTTCCAGGGTTTGGGCAATGGACTGGCCAAGGGAGGTTTTTCCCGTACCCGGAGGGCCGGCAAAGCAGATCACGGGGCCCCTGGCCTCCACAAGGCCTCTCTTTTTACCTAGGGCCTTTTTAACGGTCTCCCGGATGTCATCCAGTTTGAGGGGTTTGGGAATAAAATGAAAAGAGCCTCGTTTGATGGCGTCTACGGCCGTGAGCACCGTGGCATAGCCGGAGATGATAATCACCTCGGTGGACGGACTTGAGGCCTTTATACGTTCCAGGAGCGTCATGCCGTCGATTTTATCCATTTTCAGATCCGTGATCACAAGATCCACGGTTTTTTGCTTTAAAAATGTCAGGGCCCGGGTCCCGCCGTCAGCCGTATTGACTTCATAGCCCTCCTTGGACAGGACATGCGCCAGGTTCATCCGGGTGATCTGCTCATCGTCCACCACGAGAATGGTGTTTTTCCGGGAGAGTTTCATCTGCCGGACCGCCAGATGCTCAAGAATTCTCTCCTTGATCTCCCCAAGCCCGTAATGGTCGGAGTTCAGTATCCTTTCGGCGCGCTGGATGTCAAGATTATCCTGGGTGTACCGGTTCCAGGGCAGGGTGGTCACATAGTCAATGTGGTTGAGTCCGATGGTGTACTCTGCAGCCGATGGGTTTATCTTTTCAAGCCGGTCCACCTCTTTGAGCAAAATGTTTTCAACCTCGGGCGGCATGCTTTGCGCCAGCACAGCCTCGCGCAGTGCGGCAACCTCTTCTGCCCCTGTATCTAAGATCCCAGTATCTTCTTCTTTTTTAAAGATTCGTTTCACCGCGGCAGCCCTCTTTTTTGAGATTTAAAAAATATTAAAATATCAATCAGTTACTAAGTTTCTGTCATGCTTTTGTCGTGGGGCGGGCCTGGGGTTTGACAGACCAGGCCGGCCCATGGCCGTTATTAAGTTATTTGTCATCTCTTTGTCTTCTCTTTGTCGTGCAGCAATTACTATGCCTGATGCCTGGTCCGGTTTAAGGCGCTCTTTAAGAAAATGATGCCGCAGGGGGTTTTCAACCATCACGAATAAAAGTAACAGAGGTATCCGGCAAAAATCGTTTCATTCCGCAACACCCGTATTGACAATTGCAATATCCGTAAATGTGCGCGAGGCAAGGCGCTTAACGATAATTTAAAAAACCATTGCATTGTGCAACGCAATTGCCTGCCCAAGGAACGTCCAAAGTCTGTGAAAAACCTTGCTCTGCAGGCTGTTAGGCGCTCTTGGGGGAATTGGTATGCAACTTGCTCATTATTTGCCGACAACAGTGATAAACCCCAATACATTTACAAGGAGGATAGTCGCGTATGCAGTTTTTAAACAAAATATTAGGCCTTGGGAAAAAACACGGCGATGCGGAAAAGCCCATAAAGTTTTCCCGGACTTGCGCCAATAATGGTGATGACACTGATGGCGATCAGTGCATGCTGTGCAAGGAAAACGAGGGGAAAAACCTGGTGGTTGCCACCCTTGAAAGCCGGTTTTCCGATGATATGGTTGATTATGCCCTGGATATGGCAAAACGTATGGATTACGGTATTATTGCAGTAAATGCAGCCAATCTGACCCATGACGTCACCTCATTTTTTTCCACCACCCAGGAAGAACTCTACGCCGACTTTAAGGAGACGGCGGCAAAAAATGTGTCAGCGTTCGAGGCAAAGGCCACAGGGCTGGGCCTGAAATTTGCCCATACCACAAGCCAGTCCGATGTTGATCATGCCATTGCCGATATCACCAGGGAGTGCGGGCACATTGAATTTATTATTTCCGAAAACAAGCGCCCTGCCGAAATACGGGATGCTGCCGTCAACCAGGACCGCATTGCCCAGCGGCTTTGTGTTTATTCAGTGAATTAGGAGGACATTTTTCATGAGTGCGCATTTTGTCATTGGCCTTTGCATCGTTTTGTTTACCGCAGTGTTGTGCTTTATCTACAGAAATGAAGAAGCAGAATAGCACCGGAATTTAAAATAGTTAATTTTTCAATGGAGTGTTTTTTTTAAAATGACACCTGATATGATTATGACCATCATCCTGGTCTTTGTTATCTGCCTCTTTGTGTTCGAATGGGTGCGGGTGGATGTGGTCGGGATAATGATGATGGTCCTTCTCCCCCTGATTGGACTGATCTCTCCAAAAGAAGCCTTTGTGGGCTTGAGTTCCAATGCCGTTTGTTCCATTATTGCCGTAATTATCATTGGTGCGGGTCTGGATAAAACCGGCGTTATGAATAAGGTGGCCAAGCCCATCCTGGCTCTGGCAGGCAAAAGTGAAGCCAAGATCATGCTTCTGGTTTCAAGCACCGTGGGTATTATTTCGAGTATGATGCAGAACATTGGGGCGGCAGCCCTGTTTCTGCCCGCCACCCAGAGAATCTCCAAGCGAGTGGGGATTCCCACTTCCCGCATCCTGATGCCCATGGGGTTTTGCGCCATTATCGGCGGAACGCTTACCCTGGTGGGTGCAAGCCCTACCATTCTGCTCAACGATCTGATGGTGCTGGGCGGCGAAAAACTTGAACCGTTCGGGTTGTTCACCCAGACGCCCATCGGTGTGTGTCTGCTGGTTACGGCGCTTTTGTACTTTTTGATTTTTGGGCGCTTAATTCTTCCCAATGCAAGCGGAGACTCCGGCAAAGGTGCCACAGATGTCCTTATTAACGAATATCAGGGTGTCAACAGCCTGGTTGAAATGCACGTACCCGAAGGCGCCGGTACCATAGGGCTCCTGGATGATTTGAACATTCGTCCCCGTTTTCTTGTGACGGTCATCGGCATCTCTTCTCCCTCCACCCGGACCACCAACCATGTGCCCCGCAGTTATGAGGGAATCAACAACGGCGATGATATTGCCGTGGTCGGTAAAAGGGAAAATATTGAGCAGCTTGCCAAGGAGTATGGCTGGGAGATCAAGCCTGCCCTTGAAACCTTTGCAGAATTTCTGGCCAATACCAATGCCGGTATGGCCGAAGTTGTTGTGGCGCCAAGATCAGAACTCATCGGCAAAACGCTGAACGAGATGAATTTCAAGGAGATGTACGGCCTCAATCCCCTGGTGTTGTTCAAAGACAATCGAAAATATTATTCCGGGCTGACAAATATACGGCTGGCCATGGGCGACACGCTGTTGCTCCAGGGGCCATGGGAAAAATTCCATATCCTGATGAACAGGCCCAAACCCAGATCCCTGGTGTTTGCCTCTAAACTGGAGGGTGAAATCCTGCGGCCCCAGAAAGCGATGCTGGCTGTGGGGTGGCTTGCACTTGCCCTTTTTCAGATTGTGGCCTTAAAAATCCAGCTCTCCGTGGCGCTTATGTCCGGGGCACTTGGTATGATCATTACCGGGGTGCTTACCGTTGACGAAGCCTATCAGTCCGTGGACTGGATGACGGTGTTTCTTTTGGCCGGGCTTATCCCCCTGGGTATTGCCTTTGAGAAGACCGGGACGGCCGGATTTATTGCACATACCGTGCTCAGCCTGATCGGGACGCCAACCCCCATTGTTCTTCTGGCGGTGGTGGGCATCATGGCCTCCTTTTTCACCCTGGTTATCTCCAATGTGGGGGCCACGGTATTGCTGGTGCCCCTGTGCATGAACATGGCTGTCATGGCCGGGGCTGATCCGAGAATGGCTGCACTGGTGGTGGGTCTTTCGGCTTCCAATACATTTGTGCTGCCTACCCATCAGGTCAATGCACTGATCATGCGTCCGGGTGGCTACAGAACCATTGACTACGCCAAGGCCGGTGCCGTGATGACCGTGCTGTTTCTTGTTGTGGAATTGACCGTGATCTATTTTTTTTACGGTATTTCCTGAGACTTAAATCACCATGGTATTCCCCGGGCCGATCGGATGACCTTATGTCCGGCCGGCCCGTTTTATGACATTGGCCTTGTTTCACATAGAGAAGATATATATAAATTGAATATGCGTTTCAGTCTCAGACATAAAATATCATTTCTTTTCCTGGTTTTCATGGTGGTGAACAGCATTATCTGGTTTATAAACCACTATAGTAACTCCACGGTGTTAAACACCCTGGTTCTCATCGAAAAAAAGCGGGATTTGTTGGATACGGTACTGGAGGCCCGGCGTTACGAAAAGAATTTCTTTTTAAGAAAGGACATCAAGGATCTGTCCCTGTCCCTGGCTTACATTGGCAAAATTGATGAAAAGCAGGCGCATATTGAAAAAGAGCTTTCTGACCTTGTGGCAACAGATCCCTATTTTCAGCAACGCAGCCGGGCCATCTCCGCCTACCGTACCAACATGGAAACGCTGTTGAACTTGTATAAAAGTGCTACAGTCTCTCCCAAACAGTCTTTGCAGATTCAAAATACGGTGACACAGTTGGGCCGGGAATTGACCACTGATATTGAAGAGGTGGTGAGAACAGAGAAAAAAAAGGTGTTTGAGCTGCTGGACCGGTCCAGGGAATACCTGATGGTTTCGCTGCTGCTATTGTTTCTTCTCACTGTGGTTGCCGCCATTTTTTTGGTCATTAAGCTTAACCGCCCCTTAAAAGCCATTGAAACCGGCATCAAGCACATTGCCAAAGGTGATTTTGATAAGATTCCGTTAATTAAAACCGGAGACGAATTTGAGTCCCTGGCCGTGAGTCTGAATGATATGATTGAAGAGTTGGATCGCCGTAAAACCCAGCTCATCCAGGCTGAGAAAATGTCATCCCTGGGTACGCTTACCTCCGGGGTGGCCCATGAACTGAATAATCCGCTGAATAATATCTCCACCAGTGTCCAGATTATCCAGGAGGAAATTGAAGACCCGGATATTGATTATAAAAAAATGCTGCTGGCCAATGTTGAACAGGAGATCATCCGGTCAAAGGAGATTATCCGGGCTTTGCTTGATTTTTCAAGACAAAGTGATTTCAGTGTTGAAACGGTGGTGTTTAAAAAACTGGTCAACAATACCATGCACCTGATTACGGGGGACATTCCTTCGGAAATTGACGTGGAAATCACCGTTCCGGATGATGCCGAAGGCCGCATGGATCCCCGGCGCATCCAGCAGGTGCTGCTTAATCTGATTATCAATGCCGTATTTGCCATGGAGGACCAGGAAGAGGGGCGTTTGATCATTTCAGCGTTTAAAGATGACCCGGCACACGCTTTTGTTTTTACGGTTCAGGATACGGGCAATGGGATAAAAGAAGAACATCTTGCCAAGATTTTCGATCCTTTTTTCACCACCCGGGAAGTGGGAAAGGGTTCGGGATTAGGGCTTTCAATCATTCACGGCATCGTCGAGCAGCACGGTGGAACAATCCGCGTAGAGTCCAATTTGGGACAGGGAACCCTCTTTACCGTCAGTCTGCCGGATTGATAGCCGCAGGAGAAACATGCAGGAACACATTCTAATAATCGAAGATGAGCAGATCGCCCTTAAAAATCTTGAACACATTCTTCTTAAGGATGGATATAAGGTTACAGCCGTGGACAGCGGCACCAAAGGGTTGAATCTTATCAAATCCAAGACCTTTGATCTGATTATCACCGATTACAAGATGAAAAAAATCGACGGCATGCAGATTCTTGAACACAGCCGGGAACTGCAGCCCTACACCGAAGTTATCATGATCACCGGGTACGCCACCGTGGACAATGCGGTGATCGCCATGAAAGAGGGGGCCTATCATTACATTGCAAAACCCTACAAAATAGATCAGGTCCGGCAGACCATCAGGCAGGCCCTGCTCAAGCGATCTCTTCAAATGGAAAATCAGGACCTTAAAAGACAGCTTGATCAGAAGGCTGAACTGCATGAAATCATCGGTAACAGTCCGGCCATGCGCCAGGTAAAAAAGACCATTGCCCAGGTGGCCCGGACCGATATTTCCGTGTTGGTTCTAGGGGAAAGCGGTACCGGGAAAGAACTTGTGGCAAGGGCGATTCACAGTCTTTCCAGCCGAAAAAAACATGAAATGGTGGCCTTTAACTGCGGCTCATTTTCCGAGGATCTCATGGCCAACGAACTGTTTGGCCATGAAAAAGAGGCGTTTACCGGTGCCATGAAAACCAAAAAAGGCCTGTTTGAGTTTGCCGATAAAGGTACCGTGTTTTTTGATGAAATCGGGGATATGCCTGCTTCCATGCAGACTAAAATTCTGCGGGTGATCCAGGAAAAAGAGATCATGCGGGTGGGCAGTACCCGGACTTTAGGCGTGGATTTGCGGTTCATTGCCGCCACCCACAGGGATCTGCGCCACGAGGTGGATCAGGGGCATTTTCGCCAGGATCTTTATTTCCGTCTCAACGTGGCATCCATCATCCTGCCGGCCCTGGCAGACAGAAAAGAGGATATTCCTTTGCTGGCCTATCATTTTCTGGCAAAAAAAAACCGGGATATGGGAAAAAACATCAAGGAGATTGACAGGAGTGCCATGGATTTTCTTGTTAATTATGCCTGGCCGGGAAACGTTCGTGAACTTGAAAATATCATTGAACGGGCCGTGGCCATGGAAAACAGCGATGTTATATATCCCGAGGCCCTGCCTGACCATCTTACCCAACTGGCCATCGAAACCTACCGTACAGCGCCGGAAGGCAAAGTCCCCACCATGAAAGAGCAGGAAAAACGGTATATCCAGTGGGTGCTGGAACAGACCAACTGGAACAAAACCCGGGCTGCCGAAATCATGGAGATTGACCGGGTCTCTTTGTGGCGCAAGATCAAAGCGTTTAAATTGGAATAACAGCCATGGGCTGACCTGACACGTCAACTGCCGGGCATCGCCCGCAACAAAGATTGAAGGCGCTGGGTAACTTACCCAAATTTTTATATAAAAGGTGATGGACCGGCCTGGTCTATCAGCGCCCGGGCCTGACCCACAGCAAAATCAAACTCTTCTTCTTCTCTTTAATTCGTTTTTACAATCTTGATATTTTGGTATGAGACTATTTTAAAATGTAGTATCCTGATTTCGTAAATCCAAATTCAGGAGAAACAACGATGAGAAAATTACATCGGTTGGTGATTTCATTTTTCATTTTTTTCTGTGGTGCAGGTTTATTTATTCCTTCAGCAGTGATTGCCCGGAACGATTACACCATCGCTTTGGTGATGAAAGCGTTAACCAACCCCTTTTTTGCAAAAATGGAGCAGGGTGCCAAAAAGTTCGCGGCGGAAAATGACATTCCACTGGAAGTTTTCGGTATCATAAATGAAACGGACACCTCCCACCAGATCAGTATTATGGAAAGTCTGATTTCAAGAAACATTCGTGCCATTGTACTTGCTCCGGCGGACTCAAAAAAATTGGTCCCTGTGTGTAAAAAAGCCGTTGAAAAAGGCATTACGATTATCAATATCGATAATCCGCTGGATGACAAACGTCTTGAGAAAGCCGGGCTGAGCATACCGTTTGTAGGATCGAACAATCATACAGGCGGTGCGCTTTTAGGAGACTATATCAAGCAGCAACTGAAAGGCAAAGGCCGTGTGCTTGTCCTTGAGGGTATCCGGGGGGTCGCAAATGGGGAGCTTCGTAAATCCGGGTTTGTAAAAGCCGTTACAAAAAATTCTTCAATTTGGATTGTGGGGTCGGAACCGGCCAATTGGAATACCGAAGAGGCGTTTTCCGTAACCATGAAGTTCCTGCAGAGACATCCGTCCATTGATGCGATTTTCTGTGCAAATGATAAGATGGCCCTTGGGGCGTTGCAGGCCGTCGATATTCTGGATTTAAAGAGAAATATTCTCATTGCCGGATACGATAATATCGACTCGGTTAGAAATGAAATCCGACATAAAAAGATCCATGCAACAATGGAACAGCATCCCGAACTTATGGGGGCTTACGGCGTGATGCTGGCCCAAAAAAAAATAAACGGCGCGCCGGTCCCGGATAAATTGGCGACACCTTTGGATATCATCACTTATGAGACGTTTGGTAAAAAAATCGCGTTTTCAATTTCAGACATGACCAATCCCTTTTTTTTATCAATGGCCGGCGCAGCCCGGGAAACCGCCGGCCTCTACGGCTTTGAACTAATGATAAACAGCGCTGAGAACAACGATGCAAAACAATTGATGGACTTGGTTGACTTTCAAAAGCGTCATTCC
>JAKSBO010000626.1 GCA_022361095.1 Desulfobacterales bacterium
ATGATCCGGTTGCGCCGGGGAAAATTGCCGGGCAGCGGGGCTGTGTCCGGAAAAAATTCGGAAATGACGGCCCCCTGTTTTTTGATCCGGGAGTATAAAGGCCGGTTGTGCCTGGGATAGATATGGTCAAGCCCTGATCCAAGAACGGCCAGTGTCTGCCCGGTATCATTGTCAAGTGCGCCTTTGTGGGCAGCGGTATCAATGCCTAATGCCATGCCCGACACAATGGTAAAACCGGATGCCCCAAGGCGTTGTGCTAGAAAATAGGCTGTATCCATACCGTACCGGGTCGCATTCCGTGACCCCACAATGGAGATACAAGGCGCATTCAAATCAAATGCACCGTCATAAAATAAAAGGGCAGGGGGATCGGGGATCTCTTTGAGCAGGGCAGGGTATTCAGGTTCGGTCAACACCACAACCCGGTATCCGGAATCCTGGGCCCGGGAAAGGCGCTTTAGGGCATGGGGTTCAAATGCTTTGTACCCAAGAAGGGCCTTTATCACCCTGGCGGATATATCCGGCACAGACGACAGCTGGGTTTTAGATGCCGTTAAAACAGCTTCCGGTGTTTTAAAATGTTGAATCAGGATTTTAATCGCGCGTGGACTTAAACCCGGCAGTTCCGTTAAAAGAAACCAGGGCAGATATGTGTCCGGACAGGGCGTCATTTAAATCATTACTGGGTGTGGGATATTTTTTTCTGGGCCTTGTCTGCTGCCGGTGAAAAGGGAAAACGGGTGATGACTTGCTTGAAGTAGTGATTGGCCTGGCTCACATTGTCTATGGACATATAAGCGAAACCTGTTTTCAGCAGTGCATCCGGGACCTTTTTACCCTTGGGGTACGTCTGGACGAGGGTTTTAAATATTTTTGCCGCCTCTTCATACTTGCCTGTGGTGTAGCTGCACTCCCCGAGCCAGTATAGCGCGTTGTCCGCCAGTTCATGGCCGGGAAATTTTTTGACAAAATCTGAAAACAGTGCCTGGGCCCTAGGAATATTGCGTTCGCGCAGCAATAGGTCCCGGCCTTTTTTGTATAGTTTGACCGGATCTAAATGTGCATTTTTTACATAGGGTGCCGGTTGCACCGGCTTGGAAGAGGCTGCCGGGAGCGGCGGGTTCTTGGGTTCAGGCTTTGGGAGCGGCGATGGCTTTGCCTGTACCCTGATTTTTTTTTCCAGCAGCGCAACCCGGTTTTCAAGCCGGGCTATTTTTTCTTCCAGGTGCCTTGTGCGGATATCCTGATCCAGTGATGTATCTATCTGTACGGATGTGGTGTCAGGCTTTGCAGCATCGGTGTTCTGTGCCTGACCGGCAGTCAGTTTATATGTTTTCAGCGGCCCGCAGGCGGCAGTCGCAAATAGAATCAAAAAGAGCAGCGCAATCTTTGAAATATGCTGTCCGGATGCGGGCATAAGCGTTGTATTCCTTATTTTTTCCTATGGGCCATAAAAACAATGGGGGATGCAATGAAAACGGATGAATAGGTACCCACCACCACGCCGATGATCATGGCAAAGGCAAAGTTGTGAATGATTTCACCGCCGAGCAGGAAAAGTGCCAGCAGGACAATCAATGTGGTCAGCGATGTCAATATGGTCCGTGACAGGGTTTCATTGATACTCCGGTTAAACAGGTCCAATACCCGGGAGTGGTCTGAATTTCCTTTGATATTTTCCCGGATCCGGTCAAACACGATAATGGTGTCGTTCAGGGAATACCCGATAATTGTCAACAGAGCTGCAATGATCTGCAGGGAAAAATCAAGATTGAGCAGGGAAAACACCCCAACGGTAATGGTCACATCGTGAATCAGGGCCACAATGGCACCAATGGCGTACTGAAGCTGAAGGTACCAGAACAGCAGCAGGGATACGACCAGGGCCGCTGCAATCAAAAACGGTATGGAGAGGTTAAATACCGATAAAAAGTAGACGGCCGCCATCAATGCCCCTGCGGTGATACCGGCAATGGTCCACTTTTGTTCAAAGCGGCCCGATATGTAAATCGTGATAAAAAGCAGGGAGTAGAAGATGGCCAGCAGCGCTTTTTTCTTTAAATCTTTTCCCACCTGGGGGCCGACCATTTCAATACGCCGGATATCCGGCTTAAGGGAGGTTTCATCCTCCAGGCCTTTTGATACCGTGTCAGAGAGCCGGGTGCCCAGGGCATCGGCATCACTGGAGGTGCGGATCAGGTATTCATGTGCCGCCTGATCTCCAAATTCCTGGACAGATACATCTTTAAGGCCGATTTTGTCCAATCCGGTGCGGATGTCGGAAACATCAACTTTCTGGGAAAATTTTACCTGTACCAGGGTGCCGCCGGCAAAATCAATGCCGTAGTTGGGGCCGTTATGAATAACCAGGGAGACAATGCCTGCCAGAATCAGAATCAGGGAAACCGCAAAACCTATTTTGCGCATTCCCAGAAAATCGATATGGGTACCAGGCTTGATAAACTGCATGATGATAAGTTCCTTTTATATGCTCAAAGAGTCGGATTGTTTGTTTGCAAGAATCATATCGTAGATGCTCTTGGACAGGATCAGGGCAGTAAACAGGCTGGCTATGATGCCAAGACCTAGGGTGATGGCAAACCCCTTGATGGGACCTGTACCGAACTGGAACAGAACAGCGGCTGCGAGCAACGTGGTGACATTGGCGTCCATGATGGTCAGCGTGGCACGGCCATATCCGGCATCCACCGCTGCCTTGGGCGACCGGCCGGTCCGAAGCTCTTCCCTGATCCGTTCAAAGATAATTACATTGGCATCCACCGCCATACCAATGGTCAGGATGATACCGGCAATACCCGGC
>JAKSBO010000796.1 GCA_022361095.1 Desulfobacterales bacterium
CTGGCATGTCCATAATGCCTATCCCGTTTCCTGGGAAATCGGTGCCTTTCAGTCCACAAAAAACGAGATTGCCATCGAAACCCTGGAATTGGCCTATACCCACAGTACCCGGGAGGACCCTTAAATATCTGTCAGGTTTCAGCCTCCCCATGGGGCGGCAATGTATGGAGGTGGAAATGACTATTGAGATCAAAGAGCTGATTATTAAAACCGTGGTGACTCAAGGAGAGGACAATGACCGGTCCGGCCACATGGCGGAAGAGGTGGCAGAGCGGATACGGTCTGATTTTTTGGCGGACTGCCGGGAGATTGTTAGGGATGTGCTGGAAGAATTCGAAGGTCGGTAAATTATATGACAGCCACGGGCTGATCCGGTCCGTCAACACCCGGACTCAGCCCGCAGCAAAACTTGAAAGATCTGGGTAAGCTGCCCGGATTGTCTTATAAAAATACAATAAAGGTAATGTGACATGCCGTCGGCCCCAGGAAATAGTTCCGGAACCAAACTGACCATCCAGGCCTGTTCATTGGACAGCAATGGTTCGCCCACGGCGGACGGTGCTAAATTTGAAGCCGTGATTAACCCGGAATCCTATAAAAGGGAACACGGTATCAATTACAATAAGGATACGGCCGAGGGCAAGCTTGCACCGGAGCTTAAATTCAGCCATTACAACGAAGAGAAAATTTCCTTTGATTTTGTCATTGACGGCACCGGTGTAGCCGACGCCGTCAATATGATCCGCAGCCCGAAAGAGGTGAAAGAGCAGATCAAAGAACTCAAGGATATTGCCTACGTCTATGACGGAAGCATGCACCAGCCTAAACCGGTCAAGCTGAGCTGGGGGCCCATGTCCTTTTGGGGGCGCCTGACAAGTATGGGTGTGAATTACACCCTGTTCAAGTCCGACGGCAGCCCCCTGAGAGCCAAGGTCAACCTCTCCTTTTCCGAATATGTCAGCCCTGCCGAAGAGTCCAAAAGGGCGGCACGATCGTCGCCGGACCTCAGCCACACAAGGGTGGTAAAAGCAGGGGATACCCTGCCCCTGCTCTGCCATGAAATTTACAGGGACGGTTCCCTGTATCCTTATATTGCCAGGGAGAATAATCTGACCGATTTCCGGAATATTCCTTTGGGCACCCGGCTGAGTTTTCCCCCCATCCAGGCGTTGGATATATCCTAAAGGAGAGACCCATGACCCCGCCCCGCACCGGCATACTCAGGGTTACTGTAAAATCCCAAGGCAAGCAGATCAAAGACGAATACCGTGTCGTCTCGGTGACGGTGACAAGACAGATCGGCAAGATTCCCACGGCCGGACTCACCCTCATTGACGGCGATATGCCCACCGGGGAGTTTAGCGCTGCAGATTCAAATGATTTTATCCCGGGAACGGAAATTGAAATCCTGGCCGGTTACGAGGCGGATGAAACCGTTATTTTTAAGGGCGTGGCCGTTCGCCAAAGCCTGACCATCAGCCGGTCAAACCGGGTCAACCTGGTGGTGGAATGCAAGGACAAGGCGGTAAATATGACCAAGTGCCGTAAACGGGTTCACCACCAAGGGGATACGGATAACATTATACTTTCAAAACTGATACAGGACAATGGATTGACGGCTGACGTGTCAAGTACCGGGGAGGCCTGCAACCCCATCCAGTATGATGCCACCGATTGGGATTACCTGCTGACCCGGGCCGAAGCCAATGGGCTCCAGGTGATGGTTACGGACGGCAAGGTTGAGCTGGCATCCGTGGAAACCCAGGATTCACCTGTGATGACAGTGACCTACGGGTATAACCTGTACAGCTTTTCCGCGAAGCTGGATGCCATGGATCAGCTTAAGAGCGTGGTCACCCATGCCTGGGATCCTTCCGAGCAGAAAATGATCAAGGCCCAGAGCGATGACTTGAGTATAAGCGGCCAGGGGAACCTGGATTCCCAAACGCTTTCCAAAGTGCTTGATACCGAAACCCTGGACCTTTGGATGCCCACGCCCATGAGCCAGGCGGATTTAAAATCCTGGGCCAATGCACGGCTGGTAAGGGCTCAGATGGCCCGGATCCAGGGCAACATGTCCTTTGCCGGAGACAGCAGGGCCGTGCCCGGTGCCTGTATTAAACTTGAAAAGGTGGGTGACCGCTTCAACGGCAATGTCTATGTTACCGGGGTGACCCATACGATTTCCAACGGAACCTGGACCACAGATGTCCAGTTCGGCAGGCCGGACAAGGCCTTTGCCCATACGCCAAATCTTTCCTCTCCCCCGGCCGGCGGCCTTGTGCCTTCGATCAGGGGCCTTCACATTGGTGTCGTGACCCAGCTGGACGAAGACCCGGACCAGGAGAACCGGATTCAGGTGGAGATCCCCACCCTGGGAGACCAGTCCACCCATGTCTGGGCACGGCCGGTTAACCTCCATGCCTCCCAGGGGTTCGGTACTTTTTTTATTCCGGAAATCGGGGATGAGGTCATCCTCTCCTTTCTGGACAATGATCCCGGCAATCCCGTCATCCTGGGCAGCCTCTATTCCGGAAAGCGGCAGCCCCCGGTTCCCCTGGACAAGGAGAACAATATCAAGACAATCCTTACCAGGGAGGGCATGGAACTCAAATTTGACGAGGAAAATAAGGCGATTCTTCTCAAAACCCCCGGGGATAACCAGCTCAGCCTGTCCGATGCTGATGAAGCCGTTACGATCAAGGATCAGAACGGCAATACCATTGAGCTTTCATCTTCGGGAATCAGTCTGAACAGCGACAAGGACATCTCCATTTCCGGCAAGAACGTTTCCATCTCCGCCAATTCCGGTATTACGCTGGATGCCGTCCAGGCCGTGGATATAACCGCCTCAACCGACGCCACCATCAAGGGTCTCAACGTCACGGCCGAAGCCCAGGTCGGGGCAACCGTAAAAGGCAATGCCACTGCGGAACTGTCCGCTTCCGGACAGACCACTGTTAAGGGGGCTATGGTGATGATTAATTAGCAGTCAGTGATCTGCTGATATCTAATAGCTGACACCTGACAGCTAAAAAATGCGTGATTTCAAACAACTAAAAGTTTGGGAAAAAGCCCATTCTGACACTCGGGATCTACGGGATCACCAAAGGCTTTCCGCCGGACGAGCGGTTCGGCCTGGCCTCCCAGCTGCGCAGGGCATCGGCATCCATTTCTGCCAACATTGCCGAAGGCTGCGGCAGAAACGGTGAACGTGAACTTTTAAACTTCATGGGCATCGCAGTAGGTTCCGCAAGTGAAGTTGAATACCTGCTTATTATGGCCCGGGGCCTTAATTACACAGCTTCTGAAACCTACAAAGATCTCACAGAGCAGGTCATTGAGATCAAAAAAATGTTAACCGTATTTATGCAAAGGATTTGTTAGCGATCAGCTATCAGTAATTAGCGGTCAGCATTCAGTCATTGGCTGACGGCTGACCTCTGACACCTAAACATGCCTCCAGCAGCCAGATTAACCGACATGCACACCTGCCCCATGCAGACCCCGGCCTTTCCCTCACCCATTCCCCATGTGGGCGGCCCTGTCACCGGCCCGGGCGTGGCCACCGTTCTCATCGGCAGTATGCCCGCCGCCGTGGTGGGGGATACCTGTACCTGCGTAGGCCCGCCCGACGCCATTGTCAAGGGTTCTGCCACCGTGATGATCGGCGGC
>JAKSBO010000446.1 GCA_022361095.1 Desulfobacterales bacterium
ATCCAATGATGAGGTCGGCCAACTGACATGTTCATTTAATGAAATGGCAGACAGCATTCAAGAATACCTGACGGTCGTGGAGGACGCAAAAAAAACAACCGAACGTGCCAATACGCGTCTAAAGCAGGAGATTCGTGAACGTAAAGCAGCCCAGATTGAACTCGCTTTGCATCGGGATCAGCTCGGGGAGATAGTCAAAAAAAGAACGGCGCAGCTTGAGGCCCAGATTCAAGAACGCGAACGGGTAGAGGAGGGGTTGATGCAATCCGAGAAGATGGCGGCTTTAGGGCAGCTCATTGCCAGTGTTGCCCATGAGATCAACACGCCCATGGGCGCCATTAAGTCTTCGGGAAGCAATATTCTGGATTTTCTTGAAACATTACAACAAGATATACCCACGTTGGTGGAAAAACTGGACAGCCGCCATTTACCGCTTTTTTTCACGCTGTTGAATCAGTCCCCCCAAAAGACTGTGTTAAGAACCAGCCGGGAGGAGCGTAAGATGGTCCGGTCACTTAATGAAAACCTAAGTGAGGCAGGCATTGAAAGCGGCCGGCAAATGGCCTTTTTCCTGGTTCAGATGAATGTGCATGACCGGTGGGAAATGTTCAAGCCGATATTATTTCACCCCGAATCCGAATTTATCCTTGAGACTGCCTACAGTCTTCATTCCATTACCCGTAATACCAAAAATATTAACCAGGCTGTGGACAGGGTCAGCAAAATTATTTATGCTTTGAAATCGTATATTCACCAGAGTGATACCAATGAAAAAATAGAGACCGATATTATTGACAGCATCGAAACCGTATTGACCATTTACCACAATCAGATCAAACAAAATACCGAACTTGTCCGGGTGTATGACACGGTTGAATCCATACCCGGGTATCCGGATGAACTCAGCCAGGTGTGGACCAATCTAATATACAATGCCTTGCAGGCCATGGATTATAAAGGCGTCTTAACCATCCGGGTTAAAAATCTGGAAAACCATGTGCAAATTTGCGTTGCAGATACCGGCTGCGGCATTTTGGAAGAGAACAAACAAAAGATTTTTCAGCCTTTTTTTACCACCAAGAAGAGAGGTGAAGGCAATGGATTAGGCCTTGACATTGTGGCTAAAATCATCAAAAAACATGCGGGCCGGATTGAGCTGGAATCGGAAGTAGGAAAAGGAACAACGTTTACCATCTTACTTCCACGAAGTGAGGATTAACCATGGTTGATACCAAAGACGGCCTTTTTTTGTGTGTTGACGACGAACAGATTGTTTTACATTCGTTACGGGATCAACTCTATAAGCACTATGGCAAACAATATTTAATTGAAATTGCCGAAAGTGCCGAAGAGGGCCTGGAAATTTTAGATGAGTTCTCCCTGGACGGCTATACCCCTTTAATCGTTATTTCCGACTGGCTGATGCCTGGAATGAAGGGAGATGAATTTTTTATTCAGGTTCACCGCAGGTTTCCACATGTTATTAAAGTGATGCTGTCCGGACAGGTTGATCCCACGGCGGTACAGCGGGCCAGGGATGAAGGGGATATGTTTGAAATGATCAGCAAACCATGGGATGCAAAGGAACTGATTCGTTACATAGACCGAGGGCTTGCGCAGTTTAAACGTACCGTATCAGGTAAATCATATGAATGAAAATAATTCCTTAGAGACCGCCATCTTATGCGTAGATGATGAACCCATTGTCACAGAAAGTCTTCGTTCCTTATTTTATAAGTCTTTAAAAGACGTCGCGGTGGTTGAAATTGCCCACAGTGCCGAAGAGGCCATGGAGGTCATTGAGGCGCTTATAGATGAAGGGATTGAGCTTCGGGTGGTGATTTGCGATTATATTATGCCCGGTATCAAGGGGGATGAGTTGCTGATTAATATCCACAGCAAACTGCCCAAGGTTAAAAAGATTATGCTCACCGGTCAAAGCGATATTGACGGTATCCGGCAAGCCATCAATGAAGCTCAGCTTTACCGTTTTCTTGAAAAACCGTGGAGCAATGATGACATGATTTTGACCATCCAAAGTGCCCTGACCGCCTATGATCAGGAGACCCGTCTTGAAAAGCAGAATCGTCAGTTAAAAATGCTTAACCAAAAGCTTGAGGCAAAGGTGCGGGAAAGAACCCGTGAACTGGAACAAAAAAATCTGGAATTGGAGCGGCTGGCCACCTTTGATCAGCTCACCGGCCTGGTCAACCGGACCAAACTTGACGAAGTGCTTAGGGCTGAATTAATCCGGTCCAACCGGTATGGTAACGCGCTTGGTTTGATTATGCTGGATATTGATCATTTTAAAAAAGTCAATGATACCCATGGCCATCAGGTTGGAGATAACGTACTTCAATTGTTTGCCGAGCAGCTCCGGCATGGGGTGCGTGATGCGGATGTCCCCGGGCGCTGGGGCGGAGAAGAGTTTTTAATTATCTGTCCGGAGTCGGGCCTGCATGGGGTTGAAACATTGGCCCAGGCCCTGCGGAAACGTATCCAGAACCATGAAATTAAAGGCGTGGGTAAACAAACCGCCAGCTTTGGGGTGACGGTATTTGAAAAGAAAGACACGATTACAAGCATTATCAAAAGAGCCGACAAGGCATTGTACATGGCCAAAGCGGCTGGACGAAACCGGGTGGAGTCTGTGGTTGCAGGCGGTTGATTTTTAAATTTTAGCCTAAATGCAGCCCTATCTAAGACTGTGTTTGGACGAAAATTTACCCATGTACAAAACGCAGGTAAGGCCCAATGGTTTTAAACCATTGGGCCTTAGCTTAACATAGTATATGAGTCAAGGAACAAGTAATTTCATGTGTTTTATGAAATTTGCGAGCCCTTTACTGTATCTAACCCCGGGCCGGCTGGTATGTGCACAAAGGTTCCGGGGCCATGTAATCGTTCGTGGCTTCATATGCCCTGGCCCGGCATCCGCCGCACACCTGTTTGTATTCACACAGTCCGCATTTGGGCTCAAGGTTATTGAAATCCCGCAATTTATTGAATACGGGGGAATTTTCCCACACATCCTTAAAGTGCTGGGTTTTGATGTCCCCACAGGTGACGTCTAGAAAACCGCAGGTCTGTACCCGGCCCACATGGGAGATGAAGCAAAAGCCGGTCCCTGCAAGACAGCCCCGCGTGACCGCATCAAGCCCATGGGTTTCAAACGTAACCTTTTTACCCTCTGCCTTGGCGCGTTGGCGCAAAATGCGGTAATAGTGGGGGGCACAGGTGGCTTTCAACTGCAAAGATGTTTTGTCCCGCTGGTCGTAAAACCAGTTCAGGGTCTCTTCGTACTCTTTTGCGTCAATGGCCGTATCCACGATGTATTTTCCCCGGCCTGTGGGTACCAGAAGGAAAATGTGATGGGCCGCAGCCCCTAGAGATTCTGCCAGGGCAAGGATGTCGGGAATTTCATTAAGATTGGTTTTTGTGATAACGGTATTGATCTGGACTTCCAATCCTAAGGCTTTGGCTGTGTTTATGCCGTTTACTGCCCCGTCAAAGGCGCCTTCAAGCCCTCTGAATGCGTCATGGGAGGCGGCAGTGGCGCCGTCCAAACTTACGGAGATACGCTTGATACCGCTTTCTATAAGGCGTGCTACATTCTCTTCATTGAGCAGGGTGCCGTTGGGGGCCATGACCATGCGCAGGCCTATTTTGTCACCATAGGCGGCAATATCAAAGATATCATCCCTGAGCAGCGGTTCGCCCCCGGTGAGAATGATGATGGGCTGACCCACTTCTCTGATCTGGTCCAAAAGTTTGAAGGACGCTTCGGTGGTCAGTTCGTTGTCATATACATGGTCTTCGGCTGCAGCCCGGCAATGCTTGCAGGTCAGGTTGCATCGGCGGGTTGTCTCCCAGGCCACAAGACGCAGGGTGTTGTTTTTGCCGGTGCCCCGGGGGGCGCCGTGTTTCGGGGGGTGGGTTCCGTGGGGATGTGCCATCAGCTTGTCAACTCCCTTGCCACGTCTATGGCTGCGTAGGTCATAATAATATCGGCTCCGGCCCGTTTTATGGAAAGAAGGGTTTCCATGATCATGGCTTTACCGTCCACCCAGCCCATTATTTCAGCCGCTTTAACGATAGAGTATTCTCCGGATACGTTATATGCGGCCACAGGCAGGTCGATCTCTTCTCTGACCCGGTAAATGATGTCCAGGTAGGAGAGTGCCGGTTTTACCATGATAATGTCCGCACCTTCTTCAATGTCCATGGTGGCTTCCCTGATCGCTTCAAGGGAATTGGCCGGGTCCATCTGGTAGGTTTTGCGGTTCCCGAACTGGGGTGCGGATTCCGCAGCTTCCCTGAAGGGACCGTAAAAAGCCGATGCGTACTTCACTGCATAGGACATGATGGGCACATTGGAAAAACCTTCGTCATCCAGTATACCTCTTATTTCTGCCACGCGGCCGTCCATCATGTCGGAAGGTGCTACCATGTCTGCTCCGGCCTGCACATGGGACAGCGCCGTTTTTGCGAGCAGATCCAGGGTGGCGTCATTGTCAACGGTGCCGTTATCCATCACCATACCGCAATGACCGTGGTCGGTGTATTCACACAAACAGACATCAGTGATCACGGTCAGGTCAGGCACCTGCTCCTTAACGGCCGTCACGGCTTTTTGGACAATACCGTCATGGGCGTAGGCCTGGGTGCCAAGGCCGTCTTTTGTATCGGGAATACCGAAGAGCATGATGCCCGGAATGCCTTCGTCTTTGGCTTGCTTTGCCGTGGTGACAATGTGGTCGACAGAGAGCTGAAACTGTCCGGGCATGGAATTGATGGGCTTTTTAACGGATTTGCCTTCCACCGCAAACAGGGGAAGAACCAGATCGTCCCTGGACAGTTTCGTTTCCCGGATCATGCGCCGGAAATTGGCCGTGGCACGCATGCGCCTGCCTCTGTATTCGGGGAACAGCATCAGACGTTCTCCTTTTTGATCTCTTCATCCGTCAGATAACAGGCCGGATCTGAATCCCAGGGGTCTCCTGCAACGGACTCGGCTCTGGCCCTGAAGTTGCCGGCACAGATGTCCAGCCAACGGCACTGGGCGCATCTGCCTTTGACGTGTTTTTTCTTCTCTTTCATTTTCATCAAAAATTCGTTTTCGGAATCTGTCCAGATTTTGCTGAAAGGTTTGTCCTTGATGTTGCCGAAACTGATTTCCCGCCAGAACTGGTCCGGATGGACTTCTCCATCCCAGGAGATGCAGCCGATCCCGCGGCCTGAGTTATTGCCTTCATTCATCTCAAGCAGTTCAAGCACTTCCGCAGCCCGTTCGGTATCTTCTTTAAGCAGGCGCTGGTAAAGGTAAGGCCCGTCCGCATGGTTGTCCACGGTGAGGATCTCTTTGGGTTTGTTGCGGTCGTGAAGGTCCCTTGTGCGGTCCATGATCAAATCAAGTATTTTACGGGTCTCTTCGTGGGTTAAATCTTCCTTGGCAATTTCCTGTCCGCGGCCTGAGTAGACCAGGTGGTAGAAACAGGCCCTTGGGATTTTTTTCTCTTCCAGCAAATCAAAAATGCCCGGGATGTCGTTGACGTTTCTCTTATTAATGGTAAACCGCAACCCCACCTTAATGCCTGCTTCCTGACAGTTGTCAACGGCCTGCAATGCTTTTTTATATGCACCGGGAACGCCCCTGAACATGTCATGGGTGGTTTCAAGTCCGTCCAGGCTGATTCCCACATAGGAGAGTCCCACCTCTTTGAGCTGTTTGGCCTTCTCCTTGGTGATCAAGGTGCCGTTGGTGGAGATAACGGCGCGCATGCCCTTGGACACGGCATACCGGGCATATTCCACAAGGCGTGGATGCATCAGCGGTTCACCGCCGGAAAACAGCAGTACCGGTACGCCGAACGCTGCCAGATCATCCATCATGGCAATACTTTGTTCGTGGGTCAGTTCATTGTCATAATCAATATTTTCAGACTGGGCATAGCAGTGAACGCACTTCAGGTTGCATCTCCGGGTCATATTCCAGACCACCACCGGCTTTTTGTCTTTTGAGAACTGAAGCAGATGAGAGGGTAGTTTGCCAGAATGCCTTGAATAGCGTAAGGTATCCGAGGGTTCTACTGTGGCGCAGTAAAGTTTTGAAATTCCAATCATTTTATCTCTTTTCTGATAAGCTCGTTGAGGTAAGTTTCGTGGTCGGTTAATGCCTTTCTGGAAAGGAAAAACCTTGCTTTCCCGGTTTTTTCCCGGATCAGGTTAAATCCGTCAAAAAAATCCGCGTATATTTTGGAAAGGATCTCTTCCGTGCTGGCATTGTGCTCTATAAACTGCTGGATGAGAAAATCCGCAGCATCTTCTTCAAACACAATATTTAAA
>JAKSBO010000220.1 GCA_022361095.1 Desulfobacterales bacterium
CACGGGAAAGCCCATTTCAAGGACCTGAAAGGTAAAGTACAGGCTGCGCTTGAGAGACGAGGCATCCACTACATTCACGATGACATCGGGTTTTTCAGTAATCAAAAAGTCACGGGTAACCCGCTCCTCCAGGGAAAAGGAGGTCAGGCTGTAGGTACCGGGAAGGTCCACGACTTCCACCCGGATATCCCTGTATCTGTAAGTCCCGGATTTTTTATCCACCGTCACCCCGGGGTAATTGGCAATGTGCTGGTTGGCCCCGGTAAGCATATTAAATGTGGTTGATTTGCCGGCGTTCTGCTGGCCGGCCAGGCCCACCAAAAGTTTTTCTATACCTGAATCGGATGGTTCATTCATTATTTGTTTCTCTGCTTCTATGGTCAAATTTCACAAAAAAGTCTGTGTAATCCACACAGTTCTTTCAACTTTTATTGTGGGTTTGGCCTATATTATTGACAGACCAGCCCATGGATATCAGTCCCACTCGACCTCAATGAGGTCGGCTTCGGATTTTCTCAGTGCGACCGTATAATTTGCCACACAACATTCAATGGGATCGCCTAAAGGGGCCTTGCGGATCACCTCAACTTCAGTTTCCGGGACAAATCCCAGGTCCAGAAGACGCTGACGCACCGCGCCTTTTGCATGATGGCAGCGAATTTTGGCCCGCCGTCCGGGTTTCATGTGCCTGAGCATATTGCATTTTGTCCCGCAGTGTTGTCTCCTTTTAGGTCCTGGCATAATTACCTCTCAGTATTAAAATTATTTATCTCATTTTTCTTTTTCGGCCACAGATTCAGCCACCGGCAATTCCGGCAAGTCTTTTGGCCTGCCCCGGCCTGTCAGCGGCCGGGCAGCATTGGCCACCGCCCCCAGGGTGATCAAATTATGAATTAATGCCCCGGCAAAGGGGGAAAGAATGCCCGAGAGCATCAGCATCAGGGTCACACTATTCAGCCCGATGGCCAGGGTATAGCTTTCCCGGATCACGGACAGGACGTGTCGGCCCAATTCCAGACTATGGGCCACCTGGCCAAGTCCGCCCTGCTGAAGTACAATATCAGCGCATTCAAGGGTCAAATCTTCTCCGGCATCCCCCACGGCAAAGCTCAAATGGGACCGCGAAAATGCCGGGGTATCGTTGATTCCGTCTCCGACCATGGCAATCACGGCTCCGGGAGTCTCTTCTTTCTTCCGGTCAATCCAGCGGGCCTTGTCTTCGGGAGACATTTCCCAGTGAATCTCATTAAAAGAAAATTTTTCAATAAGATCACGGGTGCCGTTCCGGGTATCTCCGGTGAGCAGCACAATCTGGGAAACCCCCAGACGCTGCAACCTTGCCACGGTCTCCGGCACGGCATCCGGCCGCATCGTATGGGTCAAATGGATACAACCCAGAATATGATTTTCAAAGGCTAAAAAAACACTGGAGCCGGACCGGGTGTTTTTGTTGCCCGGGCAGGCAAAAGAGTCGGTATCAGGAGGCCGCAGACCTTGGGCCGTCATGAATTTTCTTGATCCGGCAAAAAGGATTTTAACGCCGGACCGGGTTTGTACCCTGGCTTCCACCCCCCGCCCCACAACGATCTTTCTGTTCTCACATGCCGGAAGTTCAAGCCCAAGCTCATGGGCTTTTAAAACCACAGCCCGGCTCAGGGGATGATTCAAGGGCTTAAGGGCAGCCGCAGCCAGCTTTAAAATCGTCTCTTCCTTGTACCGCCGGTCCATATTCTGCACCCGGGTAACCCGGGCTGCCGTCTGCGTCAGGGTGCCAGTTTTATCCAGCACCAGGATATTGACCCGGCCTGCGTTTTCCACGTGGTTCCCGCCCTTGATTAAAATACCCTGGGCTGCGGCCTGGCCCATGGCTACGGATACAGCCGTGGACGAAGAAAGGCGCAGGGCACAGGGGCAGGTCACCATCATGGTGGCAATGGCCAGAAACAGGGAACCTGTCATGAAAAAGGCAATGCCGGCAAGGGACAAGGAGATCGGCACCATATACTGGGATATTTTCAGGCTGGCGCGGCTCACATGTCCTAAATCGGTGCGGGCAGACTCAATGAGCCGGATAATACCGGCCATCCGGGTCTGGGCCCCTGTCTTTTCAACCACGGCCCAGGCAGACCCGTCTTCCACCAGTGTTCCGGCCCAAACCGCCTGATCCTTGGTTTTAACAACGGGCATGCCCTCCCCTGTCATGGCAGATTCGTTAATTAAAACCGTGCCTTTGGTCACCCGGCCATCCACGGGCACGGTACTGCCGTGGCTCAGGACAATGGTGTCTCCGGGGATCAATGTATCTGCATCCACACGAACCTCCACGCCATCCACAAGTTTCCAGGCATGGGGCTGGCGGCCCATGAGCATGTCCTTAACAGCTTTTTGGGTATGTTCCCGAATCCTGGATTCCATCCATCCGGACAAATTGTACAACCAGGCCACGGCCAGGGCGGTCAGGATATTTCCGGTGAAAAGAGAGATATAAAGCAGGGCGGTGGAGATAACCCCCATGTCCACCCTGCCGGTATTTTTTAAATTTTCAAGTGCCTGGCGCTGGATCGGTATGGCCAGCCACACCGTTAAAAGAGCGGGCAGGCTGACCAGTCTGGACACAAGCGTACCGACAGTTAAAACAGGCGCAAAAACCCGTTTCAGCATGAGCCCGCCGATATATATGCCGGACAGGAAAAGTGTGGGGCCGGATACGTGGAACACATTGCACGTGCCGGCTGACCTGTGTAAGGTTGCAGACGCAGGTGTCCGGCCCGCCGGCATACCCGCCGCAACTTTTTCATCACACACAGACGTGCAGGAAACTACAAGATCAAGAACATTCTGGAGATCCGGCCTGCCCTGGGGATGAACCAGAATAACGGAACCGGATGCCGCCCGCACCTCCACCAGGTGACACCTGGCCAATGGCTCCAGCCGCTCTTGGACATATTCACAACAGGCCGGCCTGTGCCTGAGACCCGGAAACTGAATACGGGTTCTGAACGATGTGGCCTGCCTGAGTTTATATTTCATACCCTGTTTACCACCACGGATGACACGCAAAGCACTGAGAATTTGGGCGTAAAGCGCTCAACCTGTATTTTTTGGGGTACCGCCATAGTTGATCCGTAAAAACCGAACTCATTTTCCGTGTTCTTCCGTGATTTCCGTGGTTATTATGATTTTTTACCCGCAGCTTCAGCTTCCACCTCTGCTTTGGCGTCTTCAAATTTTTCCTTAAGCTCCTCAACGCCTGCGGATGCGGCAGCCATACCTTTTGAAACCGTTTTAATCACGGCTTTCTGCACGGTTTCATTGGTGACTAAAAGCGCCACGCCCGCACCAAGGATTGCACCCTTCCAGAAGGTGGCTGAACCGGCGTCAAGGCCTAAAAAGGTGGATGTTTCCTGCGGGGCTTGCTGGAGAGCAGCGTTTTGAGGTACGGCATACACCTTGGGCTCGGCTGTTGCCGCCGGCTCTGTCGTATTCTGCTTGTCCTGGGCCGGAGCCTGGTAGTACATCTGCTGGGTGTTGGGGTCAACATAGTAAGTCATATCAAGTATCCTCTTTAAGAAAGAATTCGATTAAACATATAACTGACACCTGTGGCCGCCGCGAGGGTGACGGCTAAACCGGCCACTCCGCCGCTGGTCAGACTGGTGGCTGCGGCAGTTGCGCAAGCGGCTGCCGTGCCGCCCACGGCGCCTTTGGCCAGGCTGTCTCCGGCGGCCTGGGTCATGGTCATCTCGCCTTCGGAAACCTTGACGAGATTGGCCCCCATGGTCCCCGTGGAAACAACAACAAATCCAAAAAGCCCCGCACTTACGGTTTTTGATACAGTGGGGGCCGGTGCTGCGGCTTTTACCGGGTAGGTCTGCACCGGATGAACCTGGACTGTGCTGTACTGGTGCAGCGGTGTGGTCTGACTTGATTGTGTATGGTTATCTGTGGAAGCGTTTTCCATTCTCTGAACTCCTTTTGTATGTATTTATTTCGCATCCGTATTAACGTCAGGGCCAGAAGCCGCCGATGCTGCAACATCCGGTTCATTTTGCCCAAAAAGGCTGCCAAAGGTCTTGCCCATGGCACCGCGCACGGTTCCGCTGGTCAAAAGAAAGGCTGCGGCAGCCCCCACGACTGCCCCTTTCCAGAACTGGTCGTCCTGGGAGGTTTCCGTCCACAGGGTTTTCACCACATCTGCCACCGAGGCATCGCCTTCGGTAAACGCTTCAACAGATTTGACGATCTGGGCGTAATCAGGCTGATGGGGAGTTTCAGGTTCGGGCGCCGGTTCAGGCGGGGCCTGGGTCGTATAATAAACATACTGACCGTTCCGGGGCAGCGGCTGTACAGGCTGCCCCTGGGGGGGGACGGCATAGTACAGTTGTCCCGTGGCCGGGTCCATAATTACATTGGGCTGAAACTGTGCCTGCTGTCCGGCTGCCTGGGCCTGGGCTGACTGTGAAACGCCCTCTCCTTGATTTGGAATCGCTGACTGGGCAGACGGATCAACGGATGCAGCCTGGGCGGCCGGGTCCGGTGAATCCGAAGCTGTGCCCGGGGTATTGGCTGCCTTGTCTTCGGGCGGGGCGGACGAAGGCTCATGGGGCATAGCGACATCCACCGGTGACTGATGGTCATGGGTTTCCATATATCTCTCCTGAAAGGAATGTGGGATTATCAAAATAAAAATGTCTCATTGAAAAAAACATTGTCTTCGAATATCTCTAATTAACCGGTCATGGGTGCAAATTCGCCTTTACCCGAAATATCCACGATATCTCTGACCGTAAGGAACAAAAGCCTGGGCGCCTTAAGGCCATAAGCCTTAAATGACCATTTATACGCCAGGTCAATGGAAAACCCTTGACCATTCCGGGTAATGACAAAGTCTAGGGGCAGTTGGCGGCGCTGCCCCATAAATTCCAAGACAGCCAAGGCGTTGATTTGGTAACGGGTATCGTCAAGCCGATTAAACGCCTTTACTTGGGTCAATTCAATACTTGATTCAGGATATTTCCGGATTTGCATGTAATCGGCCATGGCCTTATTGCGGTCGTTAAAACCAGTGTCAAAACACTGGGTCTTCGCACTGGCCCTGGCATATGAAATCGTCTTGGCGTCAAAATTTATGCCCATTTGCGCCTCGACGCCCTGGCGCACCCATCCTTTAAAGGTATGCAATGGTGCATAGGCTGTAAAACCGACATCATAGCTGTCGGTTAACTGATAGTCTTCAACTGCATAATTCATACGAGTCTTCTTTTTCGTCAGTCATTGAAGTTGCGTTGGGGTGCATGTTATTTTGTTGTTTTGTCTCTTTGCTGTTGTTATCCATGGATTTACAAGACGGATTCCAGGATAAAAGACGGCTGGAATTTACCAAGATTCCGGCCGTATGGAAGATATGAATCATACCGGCCATGACCGGGGACAGCATCCCCAGCATGCCTAGTGCCGCACCTCCAAGGTCAGTAGATATAGCAAAGTAATGGTTCTGGTCAATAACTTTCATAGTCTGGCGGCTTAAATTCCTCACTTTTATCAAGCCTTCCAGATTAGAATCCGCAAGGGCAATGTCTGCAGCCTCCAGGGCCACTTCAGCACCGCCGGCGCCGATGGCCACGCCAATATCCGCGCGGGCCAGGGCCAGGGCATCATTCACCCCGTCACCCACCATAACCACCCGATGGTCTTTTTTCAGTTCCTCTACCCGGTCGGCTTTTTCCTCGGGCAGCAGGGGGGCTCTGCAGTCATCAAAGGGAAAGATATCCATCATGGTTTGAGCAACTTCCTTATTATCCCCGGTGACTAGGTGGATGGCCTTCACGCCGTCGGCTTTCAAATAGTTCAATACGGCGACGGCTTCAGGACGGATGGGGTTGGCAATTCCCATCATCCCGGTGGCACTGCCGTTTTTGGACACAAAAATAACGGTCCGGCCAAGGGCCCTTTGCGCGGCAGCTTTTTTATCAAACCAGCGCAGATCCACCTCATGTTCATCCATGAACTGCCGGTTGCCCACCAGGATCACTTCCTCGCAGCCGATATTGCATGACACCCCCCGGCCGGCCTTGAACTCGCATACGGCATGGGGCTGAACAGACAAATTACGTTTCTCGGCTTCGGCCAGAATGGCCCGGGCCATGGGGTGCTGGTTATGGGATTCCGCCGTGGCAGCCAGGGAAAGGATCGTATCTTCGGAAATGGACGGTGTCCTGCCCACAATGGTCATAATTTGGGGGAGATCCTGGGTCAGGGTACCGGTCTTGTCAAAACAAAAGACATCGGTTGTACCCACGGTTTCCAGATAAAGCCCGCCCTTGATGAGGATGGAATTTTTAGCCGCATTGGCCAGGGCTGCGGTAACCGCCGAGGAGGCGGCAAGCACCGTAGCGCATGGGCAGGACATTACCAGCATGACGGTCAGGGCACGCAAGGGATCAAGGGTGACGGCAAAGGTAAGTGCCGTGGCAGCCAGTCCTATTTTCAACAGCCTTGATGCCAGTTCGTCCGCCTTCTGCTCGGCCGGCGCTTTGTTGGCAAGGGAATCTTCAACCATGCGCATGATGCCGGCAAGGTAGGTATCCTGGCCGGTTTTCACGGTACGGATAAACAAGGTCCCCTGGGAAATAATGGTCCCGGCATAGACTTTGTCTCCGATATCCTTAAATACGGCTTCCGAGCGGCCGTTAATGGTTGCTTCATCCACCAGGGCGTCCCCGTCAAGAATGATACCGTCCACCGGGATCTTCTCTCCGGTATGGGCTGCCACCACATCATCGGGGCGGATGTCAGCCACAGCCGTTTCAACTTCCATGCCGTCCCGCATCACATAGGCCGTGGCCGGAGCCACTTCCAATATATTACGTATGGCTTTTCTGGATCGCTGTGCCACATAATCTTCGGTCAGTTCAGCTACATTATATATCCACAGGATCTGGACCGCGGAGAAAGCTTCTCCCATCAGGATCGTGGCCACAGATCCGGCAGCCAGAAACGGCTTTACCGTAACTTTTTTCTTTTCGGAGGTATCCCGAACGGCTTCCTTTATTAAAGGAACGGTGCCTGCAATGGCAGCCACCCCCAGAAAACTCAAGGGGCTCTGGGCCAGGGCCAGGCCAAATATCCATTTTCGAACCAAAGCAAACACCATGACAGACGAAAGCCATGTCACCCGCCTGGCCTTGATAGAAAAAGATACGTCATCATGGGTATCGCAACGACAATCCGTGCATACCGGACCATGGCCATCGGCAGATCCGTTGTCGGGAAATGTCTCAGGATCGGAAACCTGAGCCAACACAGCCTGAATCAGTCCGGCAAGATCAATTTTGTGCGGATCAAAC
>JAKSBO010001118.1 GCA_022361095.1 Desulfobacterales bacterium
AATTTTACCGGACGTTTTTAATGATTGCCGGCAAAATTCCAATATGGACCATTCTGCCCGCAAATATTGAACAGGGCACCTACAACCGCCTGGTCCGTCACCTGTTCCGCCAGCCGGAACTTACTTTTTTATTCAAAGATTTTATTGATCTTGGAAAAGTTGAAAAACCGTCCCTCAAAGACATTTACCAGGGCATCCGCTGGCACATCTGCAAATCCAAAGAAGATCCGGTCAAGGCGCTGCTGAAAGCCACCATGATTTTTTCCCACACCACCGACGAAAAAGAGAGCGTCATGCTTTTGTGCGACGAACTCAAACAAAAATTTGCAAAAGCCGGCATTGACGATTGTGAAAGTGATCCGTATAAAATTGTATTTGACAGGATGCTCCACTACCACCAGGCCCATGCCCGTGATGGACTGAAATTAATTAAAACCGCCATATTTTTCAGGCTCTGCAGTTACCCGGACGTCAGGTTGCCCGAACCGGGATCACCCAAAAAACAATTGCTGGACAAATATATCCGAACCTGGAATATTCCAGGCTCCGAGGTCAAAAAGCTGATGTCATATCCAAACTGGCCTGAAGAGGGAAAACAATTTTTTGACACAAGTGTAATCCGGCGGCTGGCCGGGATGTACGAACAGATCAGCGCCAAAGGAGAAGCCTTCGAAAAAAAATTACCTCCCGAAGAACAAAGAAATATGAAAATTCTCAATCATAAAGTTAAGGCGCGCCTCAACACACAAGCAGGCAAAATTTCGGAAAGTTCAAATTTTTTGACCCGGCAAACGATTCCATCTCTTTTAATAAAACAAGATTCACGTGGCCGGTGGCTGTTAAATGCCGGGCTTTCAAAGGCAAGCGGCGGAACGATTATTCACACATCTAAAACGTTCCTGGGCCTGATGGGCTGGATCATGGAAAACCGGATTTATCAAAGAAACAAAGCCCAAATCAAACTAGCGGCCAGGCTTGATTTGTATGAGAGCAGAGAGGAGGCCATATCCACCGATGCCCTCTACCTGGTGATGCAGCCGGTAAAACCGCTTTTTGACGGCTGTTTTGAACACCCTGCCCGGTGGACAAAAATATTGATCCTTCTGATTTGTCCGGATCCGGCCTGCGGCGTGAGGCAAATTGAGCTACTGGCCCTAAACTCCTGGGGGGAATTGTTTGAGGACCAATTGACGTTTGACATGGATAAGCATCCGGATGATAGGTACAGAACAATCGCCGACAAAATTAACCAGTATACCGGGGAAAAGATCCGCCTGTTTTTTTTCCAGATGGCAGAACTCCGGGACGCTGATGCCGTATACAAAATCAAGGAATTTCTGGCGGATCGTTTCCTGATGCACCAGCCGGGAACGCCTAAAAGCAACCGTCCAATGCTGGACAAATTATAGGAATAAATATGACCCACCCGTCAATTCTCACCATCACCGAAGATACGCTGGAGCAGGACAAACTCTTAACAACCCTGAAAAAGATCGGCTACACCCAGATCATCACTGCCGACAGTGCGGAAAACGGATGGGCAGTATTGAAATCATCTGAGGTGGGATGTGCCATTGCCGCCTATGACATGAACGATATGTCGGGCCTTGCATTGTTAAAAATTTTAAGAAAAGAAGAACAGTTGGGAGATCTGCCTTTTTTTTTAACAGACAGCGCTTTTACCAAAATCAAGGTCATTAAGGCAGGCCAGGCAGGTGTGAGCGGCCTTTTCGTCATCCCCTATAATCCCAAGGCCATGAAAATGAGGCTGGCCACGGCCTTGGGAAAACTTGAAGATCCCGTCATTCACCAGGTCGAGCTCAATGTAAAAAAAGGCCTCGAACTCATTGAAAAAAAAGAGTACAAAAAGGCGCTGGTGTTATTCCAAACCCTGGTCAACCAGAAAGAGAATCCGGAATACTATTACAACATCGGGTACATTAAAACGGCCCAAAACAAGCATCACGAAGCCATAGAGGCCTTTTCAAAGGCAACGCGCCTGGACCGGCTTTTCGTCAAGGCATACAAAGCCATGGCCATGGTATACAAAGCCCTGGGGGCCGCTGAAAAGGTTGAGGAGTGTACCCGGGTCGCCGCAGAAATCTATATGGATACCGATAAACTCGGCAAAGCCGAAGACATGCTCAATGAGCTTTTGGCCTCAGGAATCGAGTCACTGAACGTTTTCAATACACTGGGGGTGCTGTACCGTAAAAAAGGCGATATAAAAGAGGCCATGAAACAGTACAAAAAGGCACTAAGAATCCACCCGGACGAGCCCTATATATATTACAACATAGGGCGTCTTTATCTGGACGCCCAAAACGCCACCAAGGCCAAGACCTATTTCCAGGCCGCCCTTGACAAGGACCATGGTTTTACCGAAGCCAAACAGGTAATCAAGGCCATTGACCTGGGAATGATCTAATGTAGAGGCCCGGCCTATCTGTGACTGCGCCGCCGGTCCATGCCGCTGCGCCGTTTAAGTCCGGTTCTGCGCTCGGGTCCGGGGGCGACAGCCGGGAAATAACGGCGGTCTTTGAGTTTTCTGCGTCCGCCGCGATCTGCCTGTGTGCCAAAGATACTCTTTTCCATAGCACCCTCCTTTGTAATCAGCCATGTCCCCTTTTGATATTGGAAATCAATTAAAGGAGATGATAAAAGGAGTTTCCCTTTGAAAAATTCGATCTCTATCAAAGCAGATGAAACACTTTCCCACAGCGTTTTGTTGTTACCGGGCATTCATTCAGTAAACTACAGGGAACATGGCCTAATGATTTAACTCCATGATATCAGGAAACAATATCCAAAACAAGGGAGACAACAACAAATCGTCAGGCGCATAAGACGAACGCCCCGCGACAAAACAAAGAGATGAGAACCTTAAGACAATCTTTCCAATCTGCATGGAAAAACCGTTGTGGGAAATATCCGGGATATCTATGAATTTATCTTCAGTATTTCACCAATATTCATGATTTTAAACCGGGATGAATCCAGGCTCCGGGCCTGTATAAACCGTTTAAGCTCAAGGCCGGGAAAGCCTGCAGGTTCACTTCCCAGGTGAAAGGTGCCCCACTGGGTGGGGATAAAATATTTTGCCCCTAGTTCCCTAAAACCTTTAACGGCTTCAGGAATATTCATATGCTGGTAATGCATGAACCACCTGGGATGATACGCGGTGGTGGCCATGAAAGCATAGTCGATGCCCGGGTATTTTTTCGCGGTCTCTTTAAACCCCTTGAAATAGCCGGTGTCACCGCCAAAGTAAAAGGTGGTGGAAGGCGTAATCAACAGCCAGGCCGCCCACAGACTTTTGTTCCGGCCCTGGTTGATGCGCATGGACCAGTGCTGGGTGGGAAGGCAGACCAGCTTTATGCCGGGGCTTAACATTTTTTCTTCCCACCAGTCCATCTCCAGGGTGTGGGGTTTGTTCATCTTTTTCACCATCCCTGCCAGGCCTTTGGGCACAAAGACCCTGGAGGTTTTGGGCAGGCCTTTTACGGACCTGCGATCCAAATGATCGTAGTGGTTGTGGGAGATGATGATATTGGGGGCTTTAACCAGGGTGTTAATCTCTTTAAGGGTCAGGGCCGGCGGGGTTTTGCGTTTAGGGATCAGGGCGCGCTTTGAAAATATGGGATCTGTGAGCCAATACTGTTCTTTTGTCCGGACAAGAAAGGTATTGTGCCCGATCCAGAGGATAAAATCCCCCCGGGTCTTTTGAATACGATCCAGGGTGTGGGGCTCAATGTCGGGCAGAAAAGTCCTTTCTTCTTTGGTATAATGGGTTTTTGAAAAAAATTTCCAGCCCAGGACATCCAGAAAGCTTTTATCCGGCATTTTCATCCAGGGGGCAAAATAGCGCTGGTCTTTTTTATGCGGGGTATAAAAATCTATTTCCCGGGTCTGGGAAACGGCGTTTTCCCAGGCATCCTCTGAAAAAGTCTGCTTCTCTTTTGGGGAGCAGCCCAGAAGAAACAGGAAAAACGGCAGCAGGATAAAGGACCGGCAAAGAACAGAAGCGATCATGGGGGTTCTCCTTGTAACGTATCATGAAATTTTAGGGGTGAACCGCCAGGGGCCTGTTGATAATTTACCCCCTGCCGATTTTATAATGCCTTTAAGCATTGAAGAAAAAACATATTGGTGAAAGGGGTAAAGCGCGTACCAATACACAATACCAAAGATTCCTGTGGGCAGGAACCTTGACAACAGGGTAATTTCGCACGCCTCTTCTGAAATTCGGGTCAAGGAGATCTCCAAAAGGGCCTGGCCCGGCATTTTCATTTCAGCAAGCAGCAGCAACCGTTCCGGGGGATCACACGCCAGCACCCGCCAGAAATCCAGGGCATCCCCGACCCTGAGTTCCCTGGCGGAACGCCTGCCCCGGTTAAGCCCCACGCCGCCGGAAAGACTATCGATCACCCCCCGGATTTCCCAGAGCAGATCTGCCGCATAATACCCGGTTTTTCCGCCGATGGCCTGGATACAAGGCCAGATTTTCCCGGGCGGTACCGCAGCAGTCGCCTTATACCCGCATTTAAGCAGGGTGCCCCCGGAATAGCCGGAATCCCCGCAATGGGCCCATTCGGGAAATTCCAGTTCGCCTGCATCGGCCCAGCAGGTATCCACCTGTTCCTGGCTGACGCGGTCCAGGGCCCGTTCAATGGCCTGGGAACACGGTATCAGTTCCTGGGGGATGATCTTTTGAATCCGGTCATTTTGACATATGGTGGGAAGGCTTAACCCTTGGGTCAGGGGGAGTGCAATGACAGAAGGCACCGGTGTAACCAGATGAATCCACAACGCCGACAGCTTGGGGGTCAGCACAGGCACAGGAATCATCACGGGCCTTGGCAGTCCGGCTGTCCGGGCAAATATTGTAAACAGATCCTTGTATGACACAATATCAGGCCCGCCGATATCAAAGGTCTGATTTCTGACGTCGGGGGTATTCAAACAGCCCAGAAGGTAGCCAAGAACATTGGATACGGCAATGGGCTGGGTGGGCATATGCACCCAGCGGGGGGTAACCATGACCGGCAGGCGTTCGGCAAGATAGCGCAGGATTTCAAAACTGGCGGAGCCGGACCCCAGAACCATGGCAGCCCGAAGCACGGTTGCCGGGACCTTTCCGTTCATCAGGATATTGCCCACCTCATTCCTGGAGACCAAATGGCGGCTGATGTTGGGGTGATCCATCTCACCCAGGCCCCCCAGATAGATAATATGGTCTGCGTTTCGAGCGGCTGCGGCCCTGACCATATTTTGGGCACCCATGCGGTCGGCATCCCGGTATGCTTTTTTTTGGGAAATCATGGAGTGCACCAGGTAGTAGATAGTGCCGCAGCCCTCAACAGCCCGTTCAAGGGAGGCCGTGTCCTGGATATCGCCTTTAATCAATTGAACGTTTGGGTGCCTGGCCCAGGGCCTTGCACCCATTTTTTCCAGGGACCGGCCCATGGCCCTGACCCTGGCGCCGGATGCCAGAAGAAGCGGGATAAGGCGCCCTGCCACATAGCCTGTGGCGCCGGTGACCAGAACAGGCTTGTCAGTCAATGGGGCCGGTTGGGATTCGGATAGATGAGACATACACCTCCTTGAATAAAATATGGGCTTTGACATCTGTCTTAACATCTATATACTTAAAAAAATCCTGTCAATGTAATGCCCTATTTTAAACGCCCCGGGCCTTAACAGCAAGCGGATCTGGAATTCATGTATAAACATGTCATGTATCATAAAAACAGCTTAAAGGAGAAAACATGACCGGCAAAACCAAGACAGCGGCAACCAAGGCGGCCAAAACCCAAGACCACATCCCCAAAATCAAAATCGGGGCATCCACCTGTCTTCTGGGAGAGAAGGTCAGCTATGACGGGAATCACAGACATGACCGCTATTTGACCCAGACCCTCTCGCTTTTTGTTGATTATGTACCGGTCTGCCCCGAAGTGGAGTGCGGCATGCCCATTCCCAGGGAGGCGGTGCGCCTGGTGGGTGATCCGGCTGCCCCGCGTCTGGTTACCCGGAAGACCCATGAGGATAAAACCCGGATGATGACAGACTGGCTTCCGGGAAAACTGGCCGCACTTGAAAAGGAAAACCTGTGCGGATTCATATTTAAAAGCAAATCTCCCTCCTCGGGCCTTTACCGGATCAGGGTTTATGGTGATGACGGCAAGGTCCGGAAAACCGGAACAGGCATATTTGCAAAAGCATTTTGCGATCATTTCCCCCGGGTTCCCGTGGAAGAGGCCGGACGCCTCAATGATCCGCAACTAAGGGAAAACTTCATTGAAAAAATCTTCACCCTCAAGCGGTGGAGAGAGGTGGTTCAAGCCCATCAAAATTTAGGGGGGCTTGTGATTTTCCACACCCAAAACAAGCTGCTGATACTCTCACACAGCCAGGCCCATTACAGGCAGATGGGCAAACTTGTGGCCAAGGGCAAAGAAATCACGGCAAAAGCGGGTATCCCGGCGCTGTTTGAACAGTATGAAATCCTGCTTTTAAAAGCCCTTGACCTGAAAACCACCACCAAAAAGAATATTAATGTACTCATGCATATCCTGGGTTTTTTTAAAAAAAATCTAAGCGCTGACGAAAAGCAGGAGATGCTCTCATTATTTGACCAGTACAAGCAAGGCTATGTCCCTTTGGTGGTGCCCTTGACCCTGGTCAACCACTATGTGAGAAAATACGACCAGCCCTGGCTTAGGGATCAAACCTATCTCAATCCCCATCCGTTTGAACTGAAATTGCGGAACTATTTTTGATGGCGTTTTCCGGATTCAGGCGAATTTCGCCTGGCAGCGCCATCTAAGGCCCAAGTTCAAAATAAAACCTTCCATATGGTTTGCCTTTTCATCCGTCTTCTTCGTTGTGTCAATGGGCACATATGTTTAATATGCGCCCATTGAAGCGCCTTGAATACGAACGAAAATTCTAAACCATATTTGGGAATGTTTTATTCCGATCATGGGCCTAAATCTTTGAATCGTCCAAACAGGCCGAGGCGCTATTGGGGCAGATTCAAGACCGTCCGGGCAATTCGGGCCGCAGCCTCTTTCGGGCTGCGGCAGGGGAGCATCCCCGGAATGTTCGGGGCCCCGGATAGCCCGATCACCTTTTTTTCAAACTGGAGACCAAAGGCAATCTCTGAAAGGGTGCCGTACCCACCGCCTATGGCCACAAGGCAAAGCGCGGCCCGGGTCAGGATGGCATTCCTGGCCACGCCGATCCCGGTGGCCAGCGGGATGGTGACATAAGGGTTGGCGGCACCTGGGGTTTCATCGGGCAGCAGCCCCACGCAGACTCCGCCGGCACCGGCCGCCCCTTTGCAGGCCGCCTCCATCACCCCCTGGCGCCCGCCGCAGATCAGGGTCAATCCCATCCGGGCGATGAGCGTTCCCAATGCCAATGCATCTGCAAGCTGTTCTTCCGATGCCTTTCGGCCACCCAGAATCCCCACCGGTACCCGGCACCGGCCGTTCTGCTGCTGCAGCCGGGTAACGGCATCAATTTCCGTCACCGGGACAAGTTCCGCCGGAATGGCGTCAAGCGCTTCCCAGGTCCGGGTCTCAGGCGAGAAGATCTGAGCCGAGCGCAGATTAATAAGGTTGTTCTCTATATCAAAAGCCAGTGACATAACCACAACTCCTGTAACGGTCCATCTCTTTGGTTATGAAACCCAAAGAGGACACAGCCGCCCTTTGTCCTGACATCAGTTGCTGCGTAAAAAATCAAGCAGCGCGGCATTAAATGCTTCGGGTTGCTCAATGTTTCCCATATGGCCGGCAGCGGACAACATGCAAAGTTGTGCCCCGGGAATTTCTTCGGCCATACCCGTTGATTTCTCCGGCGGAATCGCCTTATCCTCTTTGGCGCCCACGACCAATGCGGGAATCTTCAACCGGGGCAGCAAGGCTGATGAGTCGGCCCTGTCCCGAATCGCCTCCAGCCCCACCACCAAACCGGCGGGAGAGGTTGCCGTCATCCAGCCGCGCACTTCGTCCACCAACGCAGAACGCCCGGCAACAGTCCGGTCTGCAAAAAGAAGCGGGATAAAAGCATCTGGCACCACATCCGGCCGGCCGGCTTTAACCTCGGCGATCAAATGGTTACGCTTGCCCCGGGCGGTTTCATCATCGGCATCGGCGCGGGTGACGATAAAACAGGCGGCTGAAAACCGTTCCGGATAGCGGGCCAGCAAGTTGAGCATCACATATCCGCCCATGGACATGCCCCCCACCACGGTTTTCTCGATTCCGAGATGATCCAGCAGCGCGATCAGATCGTCGGCCAGCAGATCCGTTGAACCGGCCTCAGCGCCCGGCTCACTCTCCCCGAACCCCCTCAGATCGGGAACCACAGCCCGGAAACCGGCGGCAGCCAGCGCCTGCACCTGGGGGCCCCACATTTGACGGCCAAGGGGAAATCCATGAATCAACAAGACTGCAGGTCCCTCTCCTGCTTCATCATAAGCCAATTGAATACCGTTAAGTTCCGCTTGCATATACCCCTCCAGAATAAAATTAAGACCAACCATGTTTACTCGCCAGGGAAATATCCTACCAGCTCCCTTTGCCCACAACAAGTCTTTAAAAAAGCATTTCCCGCGGCTGTCAAATTCAATACCCGCCGGCTCGATAAAAAAAAGTGCTTGACCCGTCTATTGGTTCACACTTTAGAACAGGCATTGTCATGGCCGTGACAGAAACCATAACCAAAACTAATAAAGGAGTATTCTAATCATGCAACATCAATTGACCAAAGAAGACTGGATTGATATGTTCAGACAGAGC
>JAKSBO010000675.1 GCA_022361095.1 Desulfobacterales bacterium
AAATGGCCCTGGCAGATATTGCGGCACTCATGGAAAAAGAGGCACCTGAAAATTTTATGAACGACCGGGATGCCTGGTTTAAGCGCATCAACGAGTGGAAAGAGTTGACACCCCTCAAGTACGACCAGTCCTTTGACACCATTAAACCGCAATATGTCGTTGACAAGCTGCATGAGGTCACCCAAGGCAAAGCCATTGTTACCACGGAGGTGGGCCAGAACCAGATGTGGGCGGCCCAGTACTATCATTTTGAGAAGCCCAACCACTTCATCACATCCGGCGGCCTGGGGGTTATGGGGTTTGGTCTGCCCGCCGCCATCGGTGCCAAGGCTGCGGCCCCGGACAAGACGGTTGTCTGCATTGCAGGAGACGGATCAATCCAGATGAATTCCCAGGAGCTGATGACGGCTGTTGCTGAAAAACTGGATGTGAAAATCGTCATTTTAAACAACCGCTATCTTGGCATGGTGCGCCAATGGCAGGAGTTTTTCTATAATAAGGTATATGCCGACACCAATATGGAAGCCCAGCCCGATTTTGTGAAGCTTGCCGACGCATACGGGGCAACCGGTTTCAGGTGCGATAATCCGGCCAAGGTGACCCAGACCCTTGAAACGGGACTGGACACGCCGGGCACCGTAATAATGGAATTTGTTGTGGAACGTGAAGAATCGGTCTATCCCATGGTTCCGGCAGGCGGGGCCATCACTGACATGCTTCTGGTTTAAAAAGGAAAATTGATATGAAAACCAACAGATATATTTTATCAATTCTTGTGGACAATGAACCGGGAGTTCTGTCCCGGATTGCAGGCCTGTTCTCCGGCCGCGGGTTTAACATTGACTCGTTGAGCGTTGCAAAAACAGCAGAGCCGGACGTTTCAGTGGTCACCATGGTCACCTTCTGTGACGAGCACGTCATTGAACAGATCAAAAAACAACTGCACAAGCTGATCAATGTCATCACGGTGAATGATTTAACCGAAACACAATATGTGGAGCGTGAGCTTGTCCTGGTCAAGGTCCATGCAAAAACCGAAAAACGGGCCGAAATCATGCGTATTGTTGATATTTTCAGATCCAGGATTGTTGATGTCGGCTGTGCACACTTTATTGTGGAAGTATCGGGAGATACGGGAAAAATAAAGGCCTTTATCGAGCTGATGAAGCCCATGGGCATTATTGAGATTGCCTCCACCGGCACCATAGCTCTTGGCAGGGAGACCGGAAAATGAATGGAGTAAAAGCAAAGAAAAAAGCCTTGCTTTACGACACCACTTTACGTGACGGGATGCAGGGCGAGAATATATTTTTCTCACCCGAGGATAAGCTTAAAATAGCCATGCGCCTGGATGATGCCGGCATCCACTACATTGAAGGAGGGTGGCCCGGTTCCAATCCCGGAGCCCAGGCGTTTTTTGACCTGGTCAGGGACAAAGCGTTCAAACATGCCAAAATCTGTGCTTTCGGCTCCACAAGACGGCAAAACTCAACCTGTGAAGAAGATGGCAACATCAAGGCGTTGATTGATTCAGGTGCGCCTGCGGTAACGATTTTCGGCAAATCATGGGATCTTCATGTCACGGACATCATGAGCAACACCCGGGAAGAAAACCTGGCCATGATCACCCAAAGTATCGCCTATTTAAAAGCCCAGGGCCGTGAAGTGCTTTATGATGCCGAGCATTTTTACGACGGATATAAAGCCAATGCACAGTTTGCGTTGGAAACCCTGGAGGCGGCAGTAGAAGGAGGCACCCGATGCTTGGTGCTTTGTGACACCAACGGCGGCAGCCTGCCTTGTGATATTGACACCATCACCCGGGAAACCATCGCCCATTTCAAGGATTATGATGATGTCATTTTTGGGGTGCACACCCATAATGACTGCGCCATGGGGGTTGCCAACGCCATTAATGCGGTTCATGCCGGTGCGACCATGGTCCAGGGTACAATCAACGGCTATGGGGAACGTTGCGGCAACGCCGATCTTACGGCAATGATACCCATCCTCGCCCTTAAGATGAACAGGGATTGTATCAGTGAAGAGAACCTGGCCAAGCTGCGGACCCTGTCCAGATTCGTATCTGAAACAGCCAATATGCCGCCGGTGGCGTCACGGCCTTTTGTGGGCCGGTCTGCCTTCACTCATAAAGGCGGAGTTCATGTATCGGCCATCATGAAAAACCCCAAAGCCTATGAGCACATGACGCCTGAACTTGTGGGCAACCGCCGCAGGGTTCTGGTCTCCGAGCAGTCCGGTAAAAGCAACATCGCTTACAAGGCCAAGGAGCTTGGGATTGATCTGGGCAATGACGAATCCAAAAAATCGTTGATTGTCAACAACATCAAAGAGATGGAGAACTTCGGATATGAGTTTGACACGGCCGAAGGGTCGTTGAAGCTGATCATGGAACGACTCACGGAGCAGTATCAGTCCCATTTTGATCTGGAATCCTTCAGGGTCGTGGTGGAAAAGGATAAGGAGCGGCCCTGTTATTCCCATGCCATGATCAAGATACGGGTTGGGGACAAAACTGAAATTACCTCAGCCGAAGGTGACGGTCCGGTGTCCGCCCTGGATAACGCATTGAGAAAGGCTCTGGCAACCATGTACCCCGGCGTCAATGACCTTCATCTTGTGGATTTTAAGGTTCGTGTGATTGACGGGTCAGACGGGACTGATGCCCGGGTCAGGGTATTGATCGAGTCCCGGGATACGGACAATATCTTTTCAACCGTTGGTGTTTCCGAAGATATCATCGAAGCCTCATGGCAGGCCCTTGCGGACAGTTTTCAGTATAAACTGTCGCTGGACCATAAAAACGAAGAAAATGCCGAATCAGCAAAATAGATATTATTATTTATCCCCTTGGCGGATTATCGCCAGGGGGATAAAACCTTTTTTACGGCGCCGTCAAATTTAATCGGTCTTCAACACAGACAGGAAGGCAGACTGGGGTATCTCCACAGAGCCCACCATCTTCATTCTTTTTTTGCCTTTCTTCTGTTTTTCCAAGAGTTTTCGTTTTCTTGAGATATCACCGCCATAGCATTTGGCTGTAACATCTTTACGATAGGCGGAAATGGTTTCCCTTGAAATGATCTTGCCGCCAATGGCACCCTGGATGGGTATTTTAAACTGCTGTTTTGGGATCTCTTCACGCAGCTTTTTGCAGGCAGCCCGTGCCTTGGTCTCTGCCTTATCCCGGTGAATCAGCATGGAAAGGGCATCAACCCTTTCGGCGTTGATCAGAAAATCAAGCTTTACAAGATTTGTCTCCTGGTAGCCTGCAATTTCATAATCAAAGGAACCATACCCCTGGGTTACACTTTTAAGGCGGTCGTAAAACTCATAAACCACCTCGGCCAAAGGCAGGATAAATTTCATTTCCATACGATTAGAGGTCAGATACTGATAATTGGTACTCTCACCGCGAAATTCATGGCAGACCTGCATGACATTACCCATATATTTATCCGGCACAATAATGGACGCTTTGATAATGGGTTCCCGGACACATTTGATTTCAGTGGGATCGGGATATTCGGTCGGATTGTCAATTATTTTGACTTCCCCGGATACATAGGTGACTTCATACTGTACCGAAGGCGAGGTTAAAATCAGTGAAACACCATATTCCCGCTCAAGGCGTTCCTGAACCACTTCAAGGTGTAGAAGCCCTAAAAACCCGCAACGGTATCCAAACCCCAGCGCCGCAGATGAATCCTTTTCATAAATCAAGGCGGCATCATTGAGTTTGAGTTTTTCCAACGCCTCGGTCAGTTCGGCATAATCGTCGGATGCCACCGGGTACATGGAAGAGAACACAACAGGGGTAGGTTCCCTGAAACCGCCAAGTGCATTGTCGCATCTTTTATCCGGCATGGTCACCGTATCACCGATTTTGACATCAGAGATCAGCTTGATTCCTGCGATCACATACCCGACCTGGCCTGCATCAAGACTGGGCTGAGGGTTACGTTTGATCTGAAACAGCCCAACCTCTTCGACCTTGTAAGCCGCATCGTTGGACATGAACTGTATCCGGTCCCCTTTTTTGACACTTCCTTCAAAGATCCTGAAATGAATGATAACGCCCCTGAAAGGATCATAATGGGAGTCAAATACCAATGCCTTGAATGCCCCGGTATTTTCCACCACAGGCCCGGGTATCTTATCAACAATGGTCTGAAAAATTTTATCAACACCGGTTCCCGCTTTTGCGGAGACAAGAAGGGCTTCGTCACTGTCGAGCCCTAAATCTTCATCAATCTGGCTTTTGACCCATTCGATCTCAGCGGACGGCAGATCAATTTTATTGATGATCGGAAGGATCTCAAGGTCATGTTCCATGGCCAGGTACAGGTTTGCAAGGGTCTGGGCCTCTACCCCCTGGGATGCGTCAGCCAGTATCAACGCGCCTTCACAGGACGCAAGCGCCCTTGACACTTCATAGGAAAAATCCACATGCCCCGGTGTATCAATGAGATTTAGCAGGTATTTGCTGCCGTCCGAAGCCGTATAGGGAAGGGAGACGGTCTGGGATTTTATGGTGATCCCCCTTTCCCGTTCGATATCCATGGAGTCAAGAATCTGCTCTTTCATATCCCGATCCTCTATAATACCGGATAATTGTATCAGCCGGTCAGACAGAGTGGATTTGCCGTGGTCAATATGCGCAATAATAGAAAAGTTTCTAATATTAAGGTGATCGTATTTCAATTAGACTCCAAACTAAGAGTTGACAAAAAAGATGTATCCTTCATAATAAGGCTATACATTTATCAATTGTATTTTACAGTGTCAAGAAAAGCCGCTGTTCAAGGCCTTCTATTTGTACTGGAATGTATCGGAGAAGCACATGCCCCCTGCCATCCTCATTGTTGATGATGATATAGCAATTAAGGAATCTGTGGAAGAATTTTTAACATTGATGACCTATGAAGTTAAAAGTGCTGACAATGCATTCCAGGCCGTTGACATTCTGAAAAACTTTCAGCCCGATATTGTTCTGACCGATATCATGATGCAGGGCATGGACGGGCTTGAACTCACCCGATTAATCAGGGAAAAATACGACATTGATGTCATGGTCATGACCGGTTATTCGGCAGATTATTCCTATGAAGAGGCGATTAATGCCGGTGCCAGTGATTTTATTTTCAAACCGTTCCGCTTTGAAGAACTGGATTTGAGAATCAAACGGATGCTCAGGGAAGCGGCCTTTAAAAAAGAAAGGGATAAACTGCTTAAAGACATGAAGCAACTGGCCATAACCGACGGATTGACCGGCCTGTACAATTCACGGCAATTTTTTCATGAAATCAAGCAGGAGGTCGAACGTTTCCAGCGCTACGCCCGAAATGTGTCACTTCTTATGCTGGATATTGATTATTTTAAAAAATATAACGATACCTGGGGGCACCTGGAAGGAGACAAGGTGCTGATGAGCATGGGCATGATTATCTCCTCGTGCCTGCGCAGCATGGATTCAGCCTACCGTTACGGCGGCGAGGAGTTTGCCGTGCTTTTACCCGAAACAGAGTTAAGCGAGGCTTGCCTGGTAGGCAACCGCATCCGGGACAATGTCCTTAAAGCGGTATTCACACCGGAAAGAGGCGTGCAGACATCTGTGACCGTAAGCATCGGTGCGGCACAGATTATCAAAGGCGAAGATTTTGCTTCATTTATCAAACGCACGGACAAGGCATTGTACAGTTCCAAGGAAAATGGCCGAAACCAGTTAACCGCAGCCCCCACCGCCCCTTAATCTTCTAATCTTCGGCAATTCGCATACTCAGATCAACGGAAACAGCCTGATGGGTCAACGCACCGCAGGAAATAACATCCACGCCGGTTCCGGCAATGGCGTTTAATGTGTGCAGACTGACATTCCCCGAAGCTTCAACCACAGCGCGCTTTGAAATCAGCTTCACTGCTTTGGCCATGGTATCTATATCCATATTGTCCAGCATAATCACATCCGCCCGGACTTCAAGCGCCTGCTGAACCTGATCCAAATCCGAGACTTCCACTTCTATCTTCATCAGATGGGATACCCTGGCACGAACATGAAAAACGGCTGCAGCGATGGAACCGGCTGCAGCGATATGATTGTCCTTGATCAGTATCCCATCATAAAGTGCAAATCTATGATTATACCCCCCGCCTGCCCTGACAGCATCTTTTTCAATTTTCCGCCAGCCGGGGGTTGTCTTTCTTGTATCCACCAGCCTGACTTTTGGGTTATCCAGGGCAGTAACAAATTTCCTTGTCAGGGTGGCAATACCCGAAAGCCGCTGCAAAAAATTTAACGCCACACGCTCGGATGTTAAAAGAGATCGGATATCGCCGGTTATGGTGAAAATGATATCATCTTTTTTAATGGTATCCGAATCATTAAAATGAATCTTGCATGCCATTGAAGGATCTACGGCATGAAACACCTTTTTGGCCACATCAACGCCTGCCAGGATAAAATCCTCTTTTGCAACGATTATACCTGTTGTTTCCTGGGGATGCAGGAAAATACTTTCCGTGGTCACATCCCCAAGACAGGCATCTTCAAAAAGTGCCAGCCGAATAATCTGTTCTGTCATATTCATATATAACTAATCCTGTTTCAGATTTCTAACCCGATCCAGGTTCACCGTAATCTTATCCTGCTTTTCCTTGAGTTCTTCATGCTGGGTCTTAACCTTCTCAATAACATCTTCCGGGGCCTTTTCAAGAAAGCTGTCATTGTTCAGCCGTTTCAGGATACTATTCAACTCTTTGGTGTTTTTCTCCAGCTCCTTTTCAAGACGGCTGATCTCCTTGTCAAAATCAATTACACCTTCAAGGCAGACATAGCAGGTAGTGCCACCGGAGACGCTAGTAGCTGAAGCTTCAGGCGGATTGTCCCCTTCGCAGAAAGATAGATTTTCAAGGGTGGCAAGATTGATAATGACCGATTTATTTTCGGCAATGAGCAGTTTTTCCGCCTTTTCTTCCGTGGTGGCCAGCACCTTAACCCGGGTTGAGGGCTGGATGTTCATCTCGGATCTGATATTTCGGATACCTGAAATCAAAGAGAACATAAATTCCATCTCTTTTTCACACGATGGATCTTTGAACTTTTTAAATTCATCGTCACTATATGGGAATGACGCTTTCATGACGGAACCGCTTGTGCCCGGAAGGATATTGTAAATTTCTTCGGTAACAAAGGGCATGAACGGATGCAGCATGATAATAATATCTTCAAGCACTTTTGCCAGAACCCCACGGGCCGCGTCGCGCGGATCAGCCCCTAACTTTTCGTACAGGGCAGGTTTGGCTGCTTCAAGATACCAGTCGCAGAACTCATGCCACACAAATTGATATACCGCAGAAGCGGCTTCATTGAAGCGGTATTCTTCAATTCCCTGTTTTACGGCCAAAGAGGTTTCTGCACATCTGGACAGAATCCAGCGGTCCGTCAGGGTCAAATCAAGATCATCTGTCAGTGCGTCTTTTTCCGTAATGTGCATCAAGGTGAATCTGGCGGCATTCCACAGCTTGTTAACAAAATTTCTGTACCCTTCCACCCTGGATTCGGACATTTTAACGTCCCTGCCCTGGGCGGCGAAAGCGGCCAGCGTAAATCTGAACGCGTCTGCACCGTATTCATCAATGACCTTGAGCGGATCAATAACATTACCCTTGGACTTGGACATTTTTTTGCCGTGTTCATCCCTGACCAGGGCATGGATATAGACATCCTTGAAAGGAATTTCATCGTCCATGAAATGAATGCCCATCATCATCATTCTGGCAACCCAGAAAAACAGGATGTCAAATCCGGTCACCAGAACATTGGTCGGATAAAAGGTTTGCAAAAGATCCGTTTTTTCAGGCCAGCCCATGGTGGAAAACGGCCAGAGCGCCGAAGAAAACCAGGTATCAAGGACGTCGGTTTCCTGGACAATGTCTTTGCAGCCGCACTTGGGGCAGCAGTCCGGATCAGTCTCTTCAACAATAACGGCCTTGCATTCCGGGCATTTCCACACAGGGATGCGGTGCCCCCACCAGATCTGACGGGATATGCACCAGTCCCTGATATTGTCCATCCATTCAAAGTAGGTTTTGGACCAGTTATCAGGAATAATCCTGGTTCTTCCGTCCCGTACGGCCTGGGATGCCTTCTCCGCCAAGGGCCCTACTTTGACAAACCACTGTTTGGAAATGGAAGGCTCAACATCCGTGTGGCAGCGGTAGCAATTGCCGACGCTGTGCTTCAAGGGCTCTTTTTTCTCAAGCAATCCCAGCTCTTCAAGGGCTTCAACCGCTTTTTTGCGGCATTCAAACCGGTCAAGGCCGGCAAAACGCCCTGCCCCTTCCATCATTACGCCGGCATCATCAATAACCTTTAATTTTTTCAGGTCATGTTTTTCACCCAGATGAAAATCATTGGGATCATGGGCCGGGGTGACTTTCAAGGCACCGGTACCAAACTGGGTGTCTACATAATCATCCCGGATAATGGGGATTAACCGGTCTGTCAGGGGCAGTTGAACCTCAGTTGCTTCAAGGTCCTTGAACCGTTCGTCTTCAGGATTAACGGCCACGGCCATATCCCCGAACAGGGTTTCAGGCCGGGTGGTGGCCACGGTCAGCCCTTTTTTCTGACTGCCTTTAAATGGGTAGCGAATGTAATAGAGGTAACCGTCTTTTTCTTCATATTCAACCTCTAGGTCGGCAAGTGCGGTCATGCATCTGGGACACCAGTTAATAATGTACTGGTCTTCATAAATCAGGCCTTCTTTATACAAACGGACAAAAACCTTGCGTACCGCCTCTGAGAGCCCCTCATCCATGGTAAAACGTTCCCGGTCCCAGTCACAGGAAGCCCCAAGGCGCTTGAGCTGGTTGATGATGGCACCACCTGATTTTTCCCGCCATTTCCAGACATCTTCAATAAAGGCTTCCCGTCCGACTTGATCACGGTTTTTGCCTTCTGCAGCAAGTTTGCGCTCCACCACATTCTGGGTGGCGATTCCGGCATGATCAGTTCCCGGCATCCATAGAACATTCTGCCCCAAAAGCCTTCTGTATCTGCACATGATATCCTGAATCACGTTGTTCAATGCATGCCCCATATGAAGCACGCCGGTGACATTAGGCGGTGGAATAACAATTGAAAAGGGGGGGCTGTCACGTTTGTCTTCAGCTTTAAAAAAACCGTTTTCAAGCCAGAATGAATACCATTTCTCTTCAATCTCTTTTGGTGAATATCCTTTGTCCAGGGAATCCGAACACATAATTCAACTCCTCAAACCCTTTTAATGTAACAGCCCGGCTTTTATCTCAGCAGGCAGGCTGTGTCATGTTTTGTCCTAACCGCCCCGCGTTTTAAATTGCAAAGGCGTCCAAGACCAGTTAATGAAAAAAGGGGATTGAATCAATCCCCGTCACGTTAATAAAAATTTTTAAAAATTAAGTCAATCGTTTAATCAGGCTCAGCCAATATCATCCAGATCTTTTTTAAGCCCGGCTTTAATATCATCTATTTCACGCTTAATCACTTTTTCGGTCACTTCGAAAAGGATTTTTTCAATGATTTCAGAAAATTTCTTCTCAATAAGTTTTTCAAGGACAGCTTCCATGTCACCCTGATCCAATGACGGCACGGTATCTTCACTGTTTTTTCGCCCCAAAGAAATATCATCGGAAACAGCCGCTTTTGCGTCAGAGGGTTGCTCGGTCAGTTCAATTACGTCCTGCTCTTCTGTGGATGATTCTTCGGTGACCACATCGGTCAATTCAATTATATCATCATCATAATCTTGAACCATAAAATCCTCTTTTCGTATTGATTTTTAAGCGTTTAATTTTATTTTGATGAGAGTTAAAATTTACCAGAGCAGATAAAAAGAGTCAATGACTTCCCCAAAATGATCATTATACATACAGCGTTACCTGGTCCCCTGAGGACGAAGAATATGTCGGTTTATGCACTGAATTTCCAAGTTTAAGTTGGCTTGCCAGATCTCCTGAGTCTGCGTTAAAAGGTCTTCGTAAGACTTTGGAATCAGTTGTTAAAGATATGAAATATAATCCCACTACCAATTGGTCTTAAAAATTATAGCGGAAAATCTCTGGTTCTGGTTCCACCTGAAGTTCATAGAAATTTGGCAATTCAAGCCGCAGAGTCAGGGGTAAGCCTGAACAGGCTCGTTAGCTCTCGTCTTAGACGTTAATATTTGTTCGATCGGAATAAGACTTTATTTGAAATAATAAACAAGCACTCTTTCGTAATAAGAAAGCCAGCGGTTCGAATCCACTCCATTGATATGGAGTTTCTTTTTCTGGGGTGTTCTTTTTTCAACATAAAGTAAGGGCGTTTTCTACAAAAATTTGTTCAGGAAAATTTCAAAAAATACAAAACAGTCACCCAGATAAAAATTTGAGTTTTTTATTTGAGAAAAACTGAAAAATTTATTAAATATTCATCCGGATGAAGAGACTCCATTTCGCTGCAACCAGTTTTTAACTTTCTTTAAACAAAATAGTAATGCTCCCGTTTTTAAATTTTTGGAGATAATAAATATGAAAAAAAA
>JAKSBO010001075.1 GCA_022361095.1 Desulfobacterales bacterium
AAATAAGATATTATACGCCTTTTTTAAAATTCATTTCGCCGTTTTCTGAAAACTCAAACATTGGTCCCCACGCCACCTCCCAGTAATAGCCGTCAAGGTCAGAAAAATATCCGCTGAAGCCACCCCAGAAAGTATCTTGTGGTTTTTTTATGATCCTGCCGCCCGCCGATTCAGCACGTTTTAAAATCTCGACAACTTCGTTTTTGCTGCGCGCATTGTGAGCAATTGTAATTCCATTAAACCCGCTTTGCGTTACAGGGACATCCGGGGAAATGTCTTCTGCGAGTTTCTCAAAAGGGTAGAGAGCAAGCCAAGTTCCGGGCAGTTCAATGAAAGTAATACCATCCGATATATTTGGAGGTGTACCGAGTACGGCTTTATAGAATTCTGTAGCGTTGCCTAAATCGGATACACCAAGCGTCAAAATTGTCATTCTTGAAATTTTCATAATTCTCATCCTTTAATCAAATACCGCTTAGTAAACCTTACTTTTTGCACTGAATCAACAAAAGGTTACACAATGTTTCATATGTCGTTGCAAAGTCAAGTTGGTCAAATTTTTTCCTATGGTCATTTACTGTCCTTGAAACTATTTTGCCGCTGTCTGCTAACCCCTGAAGATATTTATCAGCCCAGCGATGTCTTTTCACCAGCGTTGAAAAATAGGCTGTTCCGTTTTGGGTTAGAACATTTTGTAATTGATTCAAAAGGGGGGCTGTATCTTGAAGGCAGTGGAGCAGATTTTCAGAAATAACTGTATTAAAGGTATTTTTTTTAAATGGCAGATGAAGTGCATCTGAGTGAAGAAAAATTATATTTTCAGGCACGCGCCCTTTTTCTTTGATGAGTCTGGCTTTCGCCATCTTCAGCATTTTTAGGGACTGATCCATAAGAATAACCGGCCTGTCGATATATTGGGCATATGCTTTTGCGGTAAACGCAAGTGAGCCGCTGGCTAAATCCAGAACACATCCGTCACAAGAAGAATTAAGCGCTTCTTTAGCCATGTTGCGAAAAACGTGTATTGAGTATCCCCAAATTAAACGGTTATAAATTGGATTGCATGCGATCAAATCATAAAAAAAACCGAATTGACCATCATATTCATTTCCATGTTCATTCGTTGGAAAAACTGAAAATATGCTGTCTTCAACTAATCTGGGTGGCAGATCCTTTTGCAACATAGCAGAGAGGCTATCCTTATCAAATTTTACCATGGTTATTTACCCTTTTTTGCTGTTGACAAGAGTCCTTCGATTTGGTGAACCGGTGTAAAAAGGACGCCATCCTCATCGGCAGAGACAACATCTTCACGACTGACTGTAAAAATCACGGCATGCCGTAACATTGTTTGTGCAAAAACATCTGGAGGACTCTTTTGTCTTCATCGTGTTTCCTTTTTGCAGACTAACGTTTTGTTGTGATTTTATGTGAAGTGGAATAATCATAAGTTTTTATGCCAAAA
>JAKSBO010001044.1 GCA_022361095.1 Desulfobacterales bacterium
GATAAAACCCTTGTCAACAAACCCAACTATTTGAATTCCGGACGCATTCTTGAAAGTATTGAGATGTTTGATCCCGAATTTTTTGGATATACGTCCGCAGAAGCTGAGTTTATCTGCCCCCAGCAGCGTATTTTTTTGGAATGCGCGTATGAAGCTTTGGAAGATGCCGGTTGCCAACCCCACCGGCAGGATGGTGATATCGGGGTATTCGGTGGTGTGCAGACAAGCGGGTATGCAAGTGTATTGGAACCGGTTTTAAGGGAAACAGGATCTGTCAGGGCTTTCGAAGCCCTGTTGGGGACGTCGGTTGACCAATTGTGCATGCGGGTTTCCCATGCTTTAAATTTTAAGGGGCCCAGCATGAGCATTCAAACCGCATGCTCAGCTTCCATTGCCGCAATTCATATCGCATGCGAAAGCCTGCGCAACGGGGAATGCAGTATGGCCCTTGCCGGTGCCTCATCTATATCTATACCTCAGTCAAGGGGCTATATATATGACCATGATATGATCTTTTCGCCGGATGGGTACTGCCGGGCATTTGATGCAAAAGCCCAGGGGACGGTTGCAGGGAACGGGGCAGGTATGGTTTTACTGCGGCCCCTGTCAGATGCAATTAATCACCATGACCATATCTATGCCGTTATCAGGGCCAGTGCCGTCAACAATGACGGTTCGGAAAAAGCGGCGTACCGGACACCAAGCCTGGAAGGCCAGGCCCAGGTTATTGAAGAGGCATTACTGATGTCAGGCATAGACCCGGAAAGCATTACCTATGTGGAAGCCAATGGTACAGGCACCTTGCTTGGCGATTCCATAGAAATTGAAGCATTGTCCAGGGTTTTTCGAATGACAACGGATAAAAAACAATATTGCGGCATTGGTTCCGTAAAAACAAATATCGGTCATCTTGCCCAAGCCGCAGGCGTTGCCGGATTAATAAAAACAGTATTGGCATTAAAGTACAAGGAATTATACCCCAGCCTTCATTTCGATACCCCCAATCCCAGTTTGATTGACAGTCCTTTCTATGTCGTCCAGGAATCAATGAAATGGAATGTGGACAATGGCACGAGGCGGGCTGGACTCAATTCCTTTGCAACCGGCGGAAGCAACGCCCATTTGATTTTGGAGGAAGCACCTTTGCCGGAAAGAATCTCAATATCCGAAATTAAGAGCAGGTCGCATATCCTTACTATTTCTACAAAAAAAGAGAGCACGTTGAAACGAATGGTTTATAGGTATAAATTATTTCTGGAATCAGACCCAAAAGCAGATATTGAAGATATCTGTTTTACATCAAATGTCGGACGATATCACTACCCCTGCAGGTTCTCATCCGTAGCAGGATCCAAAGAGGAATTATTGAAACAGATAAACAATTGGCTCAATGATAAAGAAGAACCTCCCGGATTGGAGGCTGACCCCAAAAAATGTCAACCACAAATTGGGTTTTTGTTTTCTGACAGTTTAGATGCCAGGTTTTTGAAAAGAACTTCCTTTTACGGCAGACAAACCCGGTTCAGTGAGGCGATTGATCAATGCCACAAAATTTTACAACGACTCGGTGAATTACGTTCATCCTCATGCGATTTGAAGAAATTTTATGCTGCCCCGCCTGGTCCGATCACTACCTTTATATTAGAATATGCACTGGCTTCCATGTGGGAATCATGGGGCATTGTTCCTGCGGCCGCGATGGGAAATGGCATCGGGAAATATGTTGCAGCATGCATTTCCGGTGCGTTATCCCTTGAAAACGGACTAAGTCAGGCTATCAAAGCGCGGGATTTTCATCCATCATTTCCCAGCCCTGATCCAAAGATTTCGCAAATGGTTTCGACATTGGAATTTAACTCGGAACAAACCGGGGAGAATGCGGATTTTTTTATCCTGATGGGCCCGGATAAACATATTTTTCAGCAGCAGGATTTAATTCAGGACAAAACAATGGTGTATTTATATCAAGGAAATGAAAATGAATGGCACGATACCTTACAATGCTTGGACAAATTGTATACCAGAGGAAAGGACATTGCCTGGGAAAGGGTGACCGAAGCGTTACCGTACTATAAAATACCGCTGCCCACCTATGCTTTTGAAAAAAAACCTTGCTGGTTTAGTAGCTGAAAACTATCCCAAAATATTTGAAATTTTAATGATGTTGAACCAAAAGCCGTAAGTGGTAATGAATTCCATCGGTCTTTTTTCGATAATCGCACAATTCGAAAACCCCATTTATTACCACACGACTCCTAAGGAGATCTTTTATGAACCAAGACAGAGAATTGGCTTTAGCCCAGCCCATGGGGAAATTGTTTTTGCGTGACGACCCCAGGTGTCATCGGGACTGTTGACATGGGATTGTATAACTTCGTGGATGCTATTTTCCTTGGTCAGTTTGTGGGGCCGACGGCCGTGGGAGCGGTGGGACTGATTTATGTACTGGTAATCCTGAATCAGGCAATATTAGTATGGGTCTAAACCCTCCACCTCTGGTGGAGGAC
>JAKSBO010000015.1 GCA_022361095.1 Desulfobacterales bacterium
ATTTTTTTCAGTTTTTTCAGCATAAAATGGTTGATATTCCTTTAAGGGCCCCGTCTTCCAGGGCGATGTTCCGTCCTTTGCCAAAAAGGGCCATCTGCTCCAGGTTATGGCTGGCCATGAGAATGGTGGCGCCGTTTTGGTGATACCCTAAAAGCAGATCAAGCACACGCTGGGCAGATTCACTGTCCAGGCTGCCCGTGGGTTCATCCGCCAGGATAATGGATGGTTCGCTGACCACTGCCCGTGCCACGGCGACCCGTTGCTGTTCTCCGCCCGACAGGGTCAAGGGCAGTTGGTTTGCCTTTTTCTCCATGCCCGTGACCCTGAGTACGTGCATGACCTTTTTTTTTATGTAGGACGGTTTTTCTCCTGCAACCTTGAGTACAAGGGCGACATTTTCAAAAACTGTACGGCTGGGGATCAATTTGAAATCCTGGAATACCATGCCGAAGCGGCGCCGCAGAAAAGGCAGTTTTGAGGATGAAACCCGCGCCAGATTTATGCCGTCAATGAGAATTTGTCCTTCGGAGACCCGTTCGGCCAGGTATAAAACCTTGAGCAATGTGGATTTTCCGGCCCCGGAAGGCCCGGAAATAAAAATGAACTCGCCGGGCTTGATATCAAGGGTGATGTTATTTAGAGCCAGCTTGCCGCCATAGCGCTTGGTCACATTAAAGAGCCTGATAATATTGGCTTTGCCGCTGTTCGCCCTCATATATGATTTGCCTTGTGGTTTTTAGGATAATTGACTGATACTAAATTTACTGATATAAACCGCCTGTGTCAAGGAGTGCTGCAAACAGTTTTTCTTACACATAGCCTTCACTGAACCCGTAAACCGGCTTCTTCCAAATCAGTGAAGGCTTAAAATTTTGACGGCCCGGCTGTTTTGCAGACAAAGTTGAGTTTGCGCAGTGCCTTAGCTTCCCACAGAAGAGAAAAGGTAAGAAACCATAGGAATAGAAGAATGATTCTTTTTGACTCCCATTGCCATATTGACGATAAATGCTACGATAATGACCGGGACAAGGTGCTTGACAGATCGCGGCGGGAAGGGGTGATGGCCGTAATGGTGGTCGGCGTTGACAGGGCAACCTCCCAAAAGGCCATAGATATCGCATCCCGGTTTGATCACGTTTATACCTCTGTGGGGATTCATCCCCATGACGCGGTCCGGTGCTCCGCCCGGATACTCAACGAACTTCGGCAACTGGTCCTGAACCATGACTGCATCAAGGCATGGGGGGAAACCGGACTGGATTTCAACCGCATGTTTTCACCCAGGGAAGACCAGGAAGCCTGTTTTTCGGCCCAGCTTGCCCTGGCCGGGAAACTGGATCTGCCCCTTATTTTTCATGAGCGGGACTCCAAGGGACGGTTTTATGAGATATTGAAATCAGACGGGCCCAAGTCCAGGAAAGGGGTGGTGCACTGCTTTTCCGGCACAAAAGAGGAGATGTTCAGATACCTTGACCTTGGGTATTATATCGGTATTACGGGTATTCTTACCATTCTCCAGCGGGGTGAGTACCTGCGCAGTATTGTTCCTTTAGTCCCCAAAGACCGGCTGCTCATAGAGACCGATGCCCCCTATCTGACGCCTAAGCCCCAGAAAAACAAGCATCGGCGCAATGAGCCTGCCTTTGTCCGCTCCGTGATGGAATGCCTTGCAGCAGTGCGCAAAGAAGACCCGGATCAATTGGCCGCCGCCATATTTAAAAATACCCTGGATCTC
>JAKSBO010000613.1 GCA_022361095.1 Desulfobacterales bacterium
AAAGAAGCCGGCGAACAGGCTGCGTTTGACTTAGGGGTGCACGGCATTGATCCGGAACTGATCAAGGTTCTCGGCAAACTCAAATTCAGAACATCCTATGCCCAGAATGTCTTGCAGCATTCTGTTGAAGTGGCTTTTCTGGCCGGTATTATTGCAGCAGAGCTCGGTCTTGATATCAAGCTTGCCAAGCGTATGGGGTTGCTGCACGATATTGGCAAGGCTGTGGACCATGAAGTGGATGGGGCCCATGCCATTATTGGTGCCAAGCTTGCTAAAAAGTATGGTGAAAACCAAAACGTTGTTAATGCCATTGCCGCCCACCATGAAGACCAAATGCCTGAAAGTGTCTATGATTTTATCGTACAGTCCGCAGATGCCCTTTCCGGTGCCAGACCCGGTGCGCGAAAAGAGAGTCTTGAGAACTATGTAAAACGTCTTGAAGATCTAGAAAATATTGCAAATGCTTTTGACGGTGTGATAAACACCTATGCCATTCAGGCCGGGCGTGAGATTCGGGTTATCACTGAAAGTGAAAAAATTACCGACGAAAGTGCAATGTTGCTTTCAAAAGATATTGCCCGCCAGATTGAAGAGAATCTGACATTTCCGGGCCAGGTTAAAGTTGTTGTTATTCGGGAAACCAGAGCGGTAGAATATACCAGGAAATGATAAGGAAGAAACAGCATGAGTGTTTTGTCGATTTTAAAAGAACGTGGATTTATTGACGCAACAACCCATACCCAGGAGCTTGAAACGTATCTGGAAAACAACAGAGCGACCTGCTATATTGGTTTTGATCCCACCGCTTCAAGTTTACATGTCGGAAGTCTTGTCTGTATTATGGCGTTGGCGCACATGCAGCGTCAGGGCCATCGTCCCATAGGGCTTGTTGGCGGGGGGACCGGATTGATTGGCGACCCTTCCGGTAAAACAGAACTGCGAAAAGTGCTGACCCAGGATCAGATTGACGAAAATAAAGCCGGCATCCGAAAACAATTGTCACGGTTTATTGATTTCTCTGAGGATAGGGCATTGATGCTTGATAATGCAGCCTGGCTTACCAAATTGGAGTACATTTCGTTTTTAAGGGACATCGGCAGGCATTTTTCCATAAACAAGATGATTAAAGCCGAAAGCGTTAAATCCAGAATGGAGTCTGAAGACGGTCTGACGTTTATTGAATTTAACTATATGCTGCTCCAGGCCTATGATTTCATGGAGCTTGCCAAAATACATGGCTGTCTGCTTCAGATGGGTGGAAGTGATCAGTGGGGCAATATTGTGGCGGGTATTGATCTTGTCCGGCGCACCCTCGGAAAACAAGCCTTTGGGATCACGTTTCCTTTGATAACCACCGCATCCGGTATAAAAATGGGCAAAACCCATAAAGGGGCCGTTTGGCTTGACCCTGAGCGATTTTCTCCCTATGAGTATTATCAGTTCTGGGTGAACACAGATGATCTGGATGTCGCAAGATTTTTGGCATTGTTTACCTTTATCCCCATGGAGGAGATCGAATCGGTCAAAAAATTGGCAGGTGCGGATTTAAATAAAGCCAAGACAATTCTTGCATATGAAGCGACTAAAATTGCCCATGGAGAAGATGAGGCCCAAAAATCTCTTAAGGCCGCCGCTTCCATGTTTGGTTTTGTTGAAGTGCCTTCCGATCTATTGCCTTCTGCAAGCATCCCGCGGGGAACGCTATCCTGTGGTGCTGATGATTCTGTGCCTGCCAGTACATTTGATCTGGGGGATGTGGTGGATAAAATGTTCGTGGTGGATCTGTTTTGCGGTGCCGGGCTCTGCAAATCCAAATCCGATGCCCGTCGTCTTATTAAGCAGGGTGGGGCGTATATTAATGGTGAAAGACTTGGTTCCTTTGAGCAGATTGTCGCAGAAAGTGATATAAACGACCGTGAAATTATGCTCAGGGCGGGAAAGAAAAAATATCACAAAATTATTTTAAAATAGTTCTAAAAAAGGTTTGACAAGGCCGAAGTCTGTGTGTATATTGTCCAGGTTTTGTCGAACAGGAAACACCAGATAAAACTTGATCTTTGAAAATTGGTCAGTGAAAAAGAAAAGAGCGGGTCAATGACAATGTGCTTGAGGCTTAGGCTTTAAGTGCAGACCTTAAAAAGTTTTAGTAAAGGATTATAACTGGAGAGTTTGATCCTGGCTCAGAATGAACGCTGGCGGCGTGCTTAACACATGCAAGTCGAACGAGAAAGGGAT
>JAKSBO010001016.1 GCA_022361095.1 Desulfobacterales bacterium
ATTATTACACAAAAAAACAAGACAAAAAAATAAATGGGTTTTCAGAATCCGCCCTCTCTGTTTTATTGGGATATACCTATGAGGGAAACATCCGGGAGCTGAAAAACATCATGGAGTATGCAGTTAATGTAGCCCAGAGCAGCAGAATAGAATCCGAGGATCTGCCGGCCTATATCTTAGATTACGAGCCTGGGCAAAGCACGTCAAAACCGCCGGCGGCAAAACGTGCGCCAAACGTTCCGCCGGACCAACTGCCGGCGCTAGCGCCACAGCGGACAGAAAAGAGTGAACAAACCTGGGCTTCGGTGCAGCGGCAAATGATTATAGACGCGTTGAAGACGTCCCGGGGCAAGAAAAATAAAGCAGCACAAATGCTTGGCATGAGCCGCAGCACCCTGTGGCGAAAAATCAAAACTTATAAAATAGAATAGAACCATGACTCTGCATAAGGTAGCCATCCCGATACTCGGCGAAGAAATTGTACCCAGGTTTGACCTGACCACTGAGGTCATTATCCTGACCACAGTAAATTCCAGTGAAATTCAGGATAAAAAAATTATTGTCCTGCCCAAATCCTCTTCGGATGAGCTGTGTCACACCCTTCTGGTTCAGGAGATTAATACATTGATCTGCGGTGCCATTGAAGATGAATATTATGAATTTCTAAAATGGAAAAAAATCGAAGTCTTTGACGGGGTCTGCGGTGTCTGGACCCAAGCCTTCGATCGATGGCAGGCCCGGACCTTGACTCCCGGAGACATTCTTTTCACCCGCATGCTTGAAGGCAATTTAATCTAGTCCACGGCAACGCATGAACCTGATTTAAAAACATAAAGCGCTTCAAAATGTTTCAAAATGTTTATTTCATTTTGTTTCAATTTGTTTATTTCCGACATACCCATCTCCTCCTAAATATCTAACCATCTGTTTTAAAACAAAGATTAAAACATGGCATACTCCTTGCTGACTGTCTTCCTGATTTGAATTGACAACCCGAAACCCGGCTGAGCAAATAAACAATGACTTTAATTGCCATTACATGCGGTATATATGCTTCACCTCACCGATTCATCGACGCATTATCGGCTTTATATCAATGCACCGTATATGAAGATCCGGCACTGATTAAACAGACCGGACAGGCACATGATCTAAAAACAGATCTAATTTTCAAATCCATCCAGTGCAGACAAATCCCTTTTGACAATTTTACCCATGATAGAAAAAAATGCCTGGCCGCACTGAAGGTACAGATATCCCAAAATATTCTAAGCGGACCATGCCTTTTTTCCGGTGTATTATCTCATCTGATTCCCACATCTGTATCCGGCATTTACAGAATTATGTCGGATACCCCCATGCAGGTCCGCAGACAAAGGGCCATGGGCATTGCCCAGCTATCCAGCCAGGCAGCCACCAATAAGATCATCCGATCCGACCACGGCGAACAGCGCTTTGCCGCGCAGTTAAACTTGGACTCCCTATGGAATCCCGCACTGCATGATACGATTCTGGAATGGCGAAAGATAGATTCTGCAACACACGACATGACCCAAGAAGATGTTAACCGGACACTTCAAACCATACGCCCCAAGATCGAAGCGTTAATGGGGAATACCAATAAAAGTAAGCATGCGGTTGATTTTAATGTCAGTGCCAGGGTTGATGCAGCCCTGGCCGGCCTTGGGCACCACCTGATTATTGAATCGGATTCAGGGCATGTATTGATCACGCTGGACCGAAAAGTGATGAATCTGGCCCGGGCACAAAAAGAGATCACGGATCTGGCCCGAACGGTTCCCGGCGTGAAATCCGTCAAAACAAAGATAGGTCCAAACTTTTACAAAGCAGGTACGATTCGCAATTTAAACCTGACCACCCCGTTTAAGCGTAAAACTTAATACAACAAAGAGTTGAAAAATGCTAAAAATGCTAATAAAAACAAAATTCAAATGAAGTAGCAATTCATTAATTCAAAGGAGAGAGGGATCCAAATGACAACTGGAAATACAGATGCAGCAAAAACACAATTAGACTGGAAAAGAATCCTGTTTATTCTAATCGGCCTGACCCTGTTCGCTATCGTCAATTTTTCCCCGGCATGGCCGGATGCCGTGGACCCCACCGGCAAACATTTTACACTGAGTGCCCAAGGCAAAGGCGCGCTTGCAATATTTCTTTTGGCCGGCACATGGTGGGTATTTGAAGTGGTCCCCATCGGTGTCACCAGCCTGGCATTAGGTGCGCTTCAGGTGCTTTTTGCGGTGCGTACAGCCAAGGAAGCCCTTAAAGATTTCATGACCCCGTCGGTTCTGTTTATTTTCGGCTCCCTGGTTATCGGCATGGTGTTCACCAAAACAGGTTTAACAAAGCGCCTAGCGTACAAAATGCTCGCCGTTGTGGGGGAAAAAACCAGTATGATCTACCTGGGCTGCTTTGTGGTTACATCCGCATTAACCCACATCATGGCCCATACCGCTGTGGCGGCGACCATGTTTCCGCTTTTGATGACTATCTACGGAATGTATACAGACGAACCGGGCCCCACCAAATTCGGTCAAGGTCTATTCATGGGCATGGCATTCGTGGCAGGTGCAGGCTCCATTGTCACGCTCCTAGGTGCAGCACGGGGTGCAGTGGCCATCGGCTTTTTTAAAGACATCGTGGGCAGGGACGTATCCTTTTTCGAATTAACCTATTACATGTTCCCTGTGGGTTGGGTCATGACCTTTATCCTATGGGGATTTTTCATGATTTTATTTAAACCTGAAAAAAAGACCATCCCCGGCATCAAGGCAAAGGCAAAATCACTGGAAAAAGCCATGGGCGGCATCACCAAACAGGAAGTCCTGGCCGGCAGCATCATCTTTTTAGCCATCGCCATCATGTCCGTAAAACAGTTCATTCCGGCCATTTCCAGCCTGGACAAAAATGCGATCATGCTTGTGGCAACGGTGTTGTTCTTTATCTTCAATATTCTTGATATCAAAGATCTTGAAACGATTCCCTGGAATATCATTTTGTTGTTTGGCGGCGCTATGAGTATCGGTTTCTGCCTTTGGGAAACAGGGGCTGCCGAATGGCTTGCCATCAACTGGCTGACCATGTTCCAGAATGCCAATTATTTTGTGTTCATTTTAAGCATCGCTTTCTTTGTCATGATGATGACCAACTTCATCATGAACGTCGCGGCCATTGCCATATCCCTTCCCGTGGCATTGGTTATCGCCCCTTACCTGAATGTAGCACCTGAAGTTATTTTGTTTGCATCCCTTGTAACAGCCGGCATGCCGTTTCTGCTGCTGGTGGGGGCTGCCCCCAATGCCATTGCCTATGACTCCAAACAGTTTACCACGGGCGAATTTTTCATGTACGGCATTCCTGCGTCCATTATCTTGATGGTGATTGTCGCATTGTCCATATTTTTATGGAAGATCATGGGGATGCCCATTACAACGGTATAGCAATC
>JAKSBO010000527.1 GCA_022361095.1 Desulfobacterales bacterium
ATGGCCAGATGCAGCATCTCAGGATTTGATAAAAGGATATTGGGCGGATTTTTGCGGATCTTTGTCTTTTGATATGCTGTGATATCCCCGTCATAAACACCTGCGGTCAAGGGCTGCGAAAAAACGGCATCCGTGCCGGCCAGCATCTGATTAACGGTATCAAGCTGGTCCCGGGCCAGGGCTTTGAGGGGAAACAGGTACAGGGCGTGGGCCTGGGGATCGGAAATCAGCTCATCCATCACCGGCAGATTATATACCAGGCTTTTGCCCGACGCCGTTGGCGTGGCAATAACCGTATGACAATTGTCAAGGATAAGCGAAACGGCCCGGGCCTGGTGGGTGTACAGATTTTTGATGCCAAGCCCTGCAAGAAGGCGGGACAAATCATTTTTAAAACTGGGAAAGGTGTTCCCGGATGCCCAGGCCGCAGGTTGTGCGTCAAACGTTTTGTGGCTGACAATATCGCCTGCAAACCCCTTAAAGGACTTTAATCCTTTTATATAGTCATCAATCCCCACGAGATCTACCGATAATGCTGAGGGGTTTTGCCATATTGATATCCTTTAAAATAACGGCCGGGGCAGGCCTGTGTTGACAGGTCATATATCATAGAGTAAGAAATCTATTCAATAAATTTCAAATGCATAACACCGTTGCGGAGTTTAACGCATCGTTTTTAGCACCCCCCGGGAGATTACATGGACAATAAATATAAACTTCGGTCCCAGCACACCATTGACTTGGTCAGAGACCTGCTTGGGCAGGGAGTTGACCGGATATCGTTAATTTTACGCCACTCGGACAGACACTACTCGGACAATCCGCGGCTTGAACCTTTTATGGGGCTTAATGATCCGGGCAAGGCCTATGCCTTTGACCTTGGCAAATCCTTTCCTTTGGATTTAACCCCGGTGCTGTTTTCCAGCCATTTTGGCAGGTGTATTGAAACAGCCTACCTCATTGATAAAGGATTCACCTCGGTCACAAAGACGCAGTTGCCGCACAATACCCTTGGGACAGCTTTAACGCCTTTTTACGTTAAAGATATTACCACCGCCACCAAAATGTTGATTAAAACAGGTTCCACCCCGTTCCTCAAAAACTGGTTTGATAAAACCATTGATGAATCAATTATGCTTGATCCCGAGGTGACGGCAAACCGGATTACCGATTTTATGGTGTCAAGGCTCAAAGCTCTATCCCCGGGACAGGCCGCGGTGTGCGTGACCCATGACTGGAATATCTTTCCCATCAAGTATTTTAAGCTCGGCCTGCCCCATGAAAATGCCCTGGATGCCGGATACCTGGATTCCGTGGCATTCTTTGAAAAGGAGGATCGGATTTTTGCCGCAGCCAGGCAGTGCGCTCCCATGGAAATCTCTTAGGGGCGGCTTTAGGCTGTTGCCATGAAAATGGCCCTAACCGGTGCCGGATACCCCTCAACGGTTTTTGACGGATCATTGGGGTCCAGAAAATCTTCAAGGGATTCCGTCTGAATCCATGGGGTCCTGCGCTGCTCTTCAAGGGTTGTCTCTGTTATATCCACGCATCTGATATCTGAAAATCCGGCCCGGATAAGCCAGGCTTCCATGGCAGACAGATCCGGGATAAAAAACACATTGCGCATTTTAGCGTACCGGTCAAACGGGAACAGGCAAGAATTGTTTTCCCCCCGGATCACCAGGTTTTCCACAACCACCCGGCCGCCCGGCGCAAGGCTGTCATGGATCTGTCTGAGCATCTCCACCGGGGATTTGCGGTGGTACAAAATGCCCATGCACAGCACCAGATCAAAAAAACGGTTCATGGCCGGCAGATCATTGTAGGTAGCGGGCAGACAGAAAACATTTTTCAGGTTCAGATATTTTTGAGCTGCACAATATTGATAATAAAACGCACTTTGGGGTTCAAGGCCCAACGCAAACATAGGATTTTGCGCCGCCATTTTAAACATGTAATAGCCGTTGCTTGAACCGATATCCAGAATTTTTTTGTTCTCAAGGTGGGGCAGATGGGGTGCCAGGCGCTCCCATTTCATCCAGGACTGCCACTCGGAATCGACGTGCACACCGAAAAAATCAAAGGGGCCCTTGCGCCAGGGGCACAGATTGACAAGGCCGTTGTAAAGCCTCTCCTTTTCATCGGGTAAAAGCTGATCTGCCTGCCCGACGCGCACAGCATTAGATGATAAATCAAATGATGGATCAACGGTGTGGGAATCAATTTCAGGCAAGGTGTCAACCACCTGTTTAAACGTCTTAAAATTTCCCCCGGCGGAATCAAGAAAGGCCCTTTTTTCTTTGACCAATTTTTCCAGGGCATCATACCATTTTCCCCATCCCAGGTGTCCGTAATTTTCTAAAAACTGTTCCATTCTACTTTTTAACTGCAATCATGGATGTAAAGTTAAACCACTTGAGCCAAACATTGAAAGAGGAGAACCCCGCCTTTTGGAGACGGCGCTCATGTTCCGCAACGGTCTCAGGAACCAGCACCCGCTCCAGGGCATCCCGTTTCTGGCTGATTTCAAGGTCCGTATATCCGTTTTCCCGTTTAAACTGGTAGTAGTATTCCTGCTCCAGGGCATTCATTTGTGAATCAGGATGCACGGTTTTTTCCGTAAGCAGCAATACGCCGCCTTTGCAAAGCCCTTTAAATGCCGATTGAATCAGGCAGTCCCGTTTTTGCCTGTCCAGAAACTGCAGGGTCAAATTGATCACCACCACAGATGCGTTTGAAATAATAATATTTTCAATGCAGGCGCAGGCCAGATCAATGCAGCCCCGGCTGTCATTGGCGGCAAGCCGTTTTTTAAAACGCTGTATCATGGGCTCGGCACTGTCAACGGCAATCATTTTAAATCCGACATCACCAAAGCAGTCAAGCAGCAACATGCCGAGATTGCCATGGGAGCAGCCCAGATCAAAAATCTGTGTCCCGCCCTGATAGTACTGCCGGGTAATCCGAGCCTGCTGTTTAAGCACTTCACCATACAGCGGTACGGATCTGACAAGCATATCGTCAAATACCCGGGCGACTTTTTTGTTGAACCTGAAAGGTGTGATTGTGGTTAGTTTTTCTGCAAATACCCTGTCTTTATTCATAATACCGTCCGTTTTTAATCCGGGCATCTATACATCATTTAAAGGCTTTGTGCAAGCGGCTTGGAAAACCTTAACAAACCTTGCATTCAGGCCAACGGCCTATTATTATTTGCAGTATGATTTCAAACCACCCATGTCCCATATGGCGTATCAAATGTGCGCATCGGCAACCCCTGGGAAAGCAACACTTATTTCCATAATTTCGGCTCGGCGTCATCGGTTATAAAGGGCGTGGACTACTTTCGTTATTTCTTTCCACTTGGGGTTGATACCATTAGTGCTTAGTCTATTAAGTGGCCACCTGACGAATAAAATTTGCAAACCTTTCCAGACAATGTTAATGATTCCATCATAGTTTTTTAAACATTTATGCAGATCTGGTTGTTCTTATTTTGCGGATGTTATCCCGTTGGATAAGTGAATATGAAAGATCAACGAAAACCACGGATCAGCTTGTTACATTTCTTAGAAAAGCCAAAGAAATAGTTGGAAATAATGGATATAAAAGAATATTTATTAAAACTAAAGGCTGAGTCGCAGAACATTTTCAATCAGTCACTGGCGTTTCAGGATGATCTCGGTAAAGCTCACCATTTTTCTGCCTGTATATATGAATTTGCAGACAACATAAATGACCAATCCGAAAAAGATATTCTCATAGCTGTAAGTTCTCAGCTTGAAGCTGCCACACTCAATGCATGTTTTGGGATGTATCGGCAAGCCTTTGCTTCCCTCCGATTATCATTAGAAATGGGACTAGGTGCTGTTCATTTTTCAATCCATAAGCTTGAATTGCAAGAGTGGATTGATGGCAGAGCTGATATAAAGTGGGCATCATTGATTGATGAAAACAATGGCATCCTATCTGTTAGGTTTGCCAAAGCATTTTTTCCTGAGTTTTCAAAAGATATCTTAAGCTATCGTAAAAAAACTTCATCGATGTATCGAAAACTTTCGGAGTTCGTGCATGGAAATAATGAAACATGGGGGGAAAAAAGTCTCAAACTTAGCTACGATGATAAACTTTTGAAATTTTATTTTGAAAAGGTTGTGGAAGTTTCCGAAGTAATTCTTTATGTGCTTAGTTGCCGGTATTTGAAATCTTTTTCAAAAAAGGCAGTTGAGTCATTGGAATTTATACCAGAAGAAATGAACCACTTATCATATATAAGAGATTTTTTTGGGGGACCATCGGTATAAATAATGAGTGAATTTTATTTACGAACTGAAAGCATTAAGACTTCAAAAATACAGGAATTGTCTGTTGTTAATTCGTCCGATCTAAATATTATTAAGGCGTTAAAGTCATCAGAACCATGTTTGCTGGAAGGCTCTCGTGGAACCGGGAAATCTTTTTTGATGAAAGTTGCTGAGTTGGAGATTGAAGAGAACAGTAAATCATATGTGTCGGTTTTCGTATCATTTAACAAAAGTTCTCTGATTAAT
>JAKSBO010000113.1 GCA_022361095.1 Desulfobacterales bacterium
GCCGCTCTTCTATTTTTTTTGCAAATGCCTTGGCTGTTTCAATGCCATGGTCTATCATCAGGGCATACCCTTTTGACCCCATGATTTTTAAAGATGCATCCAAGATCAGGCAGGCGGCCTCTCTAAAGCCTTCAAGGGTTTTGATGCCTAAATCCACAGAGCCTTTGCGGATAAAGCGATTTATGAAAATGCTGTGGCAGTGGACGCGTGCCTATCGGCACGACCCAGTGTGGGGCAGCATCTGGCACTGAGCAGCAAACTACGGGGGTCTATCAGTATTATGGTGTGAGAACCAATTATAAAGCACTGGAAACAGTGTTTGAATATGCTGAGAAAGCCTGGCGTTATTGGCTGAGCAAAAGGAGTCAGAGGCATAAAGTACGAATGGCGGACCTAAGAAGGAACTATCCTTTGCCAAAACCAAGGATCGTAAACAACATATAATGTTCGACATGCCAGAACAGGGTAGCAAAGTTATGCGCCATACGGGGCGTCGCCTGTATGGTCGATGATCCGGTAAAAGGATCTGAGCCGAGGAACCGTATGAGGGAAATCTTCACGTACGGAACTGTGGGGGGGGAGCGCCGGGTAACCGGTGCTTCTACCCGGACCTTTCGACCTAAGTATCCGCTCAAACGAATACTTTGAAAAACACAAATGTATTTTTGATATTTTTCGTACGAAAGTTTGGTGTGCCAACAAACCATTGAAAGGGTCGGCCGGGACCGGGTGGATTCCGAATTAGACATTTCTTACAAAACTAAAAACAGTTTTTTACAACATCGCTTTTAATCGGGGGGACACCTGACATAATTTTTTACAGTTAGGTATCGTGTCCCTTGAAACCTTGAAACGAATCTTTTACAGATGTGGCCGAAAAAAAACAAACTCTGTTTAATTCAAATCCAACGGCGTGAATGTGCTTTTACAAGTAGCCGAAGAGAAAGATTAATCGCGTAATAAATGAAGCGTACCATTCATTTTAAACTAAAATCTAATCGGCTGATCGAAGGTACCCCCCGATTAGCCGATTATAATAGCGCTGCAAGAAGTTCAAAACGGCTGACCGTTATTCACCGAAATAGAAGCCGCGGCCCTCATGTTTTGAACTGTCCAATGGTAGATATGGAATCCTGCCGCAACAAGTGCCTGTCTCAGATTTAAGTCGGAAGAAGACCACTCAATAACGCCGTGACCATAGTAGCAACCTTGCGTTGGTGCTCGACAGTATACAAAACGTGTATTGCCTGCCGGAAGTTCAAATTCACCGGTTCCAGAGGCAATAATTGTTGGCGAAGCACTCCCTGTATTTCCAGTCTTAACAGAGCAATAGTTCGTGATATCATTGCCGTCATGGTCATAAACCGTCATTCGAACATCTACGTCGCTACCAGTTATATTAGTGATAAAAACGCTATTGCTATCTATCCTAGTTGAAGAAGAATCAGAATATCCAGTTCTCAGGCCGGGAACAATAGCACTTCCCCGAGTAACAAAATCACTTGCCTGTGCCACAGTGTACAAAGACAGTATCATAACCAACACTAGTATTCGGTTTGAAACTCTTTTCATTTTTATGCTCCTTAATGTTAGATTGCTTGACGCTTCATTATGAATGAAAGAATTGAATTTGTAATTTATACAGAAATGAAGGGGGAATGTAAAATAGGAATTTAAGAAAAGTTTAAAGATATTAAGTTGTGGGCTGAGCCGAGCCTGTAAATAATTCTGTGTAACCGCCATTTTTCTATACGGGGAATCTACCTTCAAAATCAATGGCAAACCGGTTCATTGCCGGCTTCCACTCCCGCAGCGGCATAGTCCATTTCTTTGAGGCAGACATTATTGCCAAATAAATAATTTTACAAGCAGATTTATCACTGGGGAAAATCTTCCTGTTTTTAATCGCCTTTCTGATGACGCTGTTCAAAGATTCAATGGCGTTGGTTGTA
>JAKSBO010000704.1 GCA_022361095.1 Desulfobacterales bacterium
AAAAGCCGGAATCATTGAGCAGAAGGTGGAAAGCGGTATCAGTGGAATTCAATATGCAGGGAAACAGCCCGGCATGATAACGATCCATCCTGAAACAAAACAGCAGATTCTCCATATCCATGCCAGTTTGCCGTTTCTTAATACAATTTTGAAACAAGAGACCGCATCCATGCCCCCTTTTTTTGAAAACCTGATCCGAAAAAAGACGCCGGGTTCTTTCTCGCATTTCACCCATATCACTCCGGATATCCAGGCGGTGGCGTACCAGATTCTGAACTCCTCAAGTCATGCGGTTCCCTGGCACCTCTATCTGGAGGCAAAGGCCCTTGAACTTTTATCCCTGTATCTGGCTGCTCTGACCATGGATCATGACAAGCACGGCGGCGTATTTTTGACAACCATAGAAAAAAAACAGGTGTTAAAGGCCAGGGAAATTTTGATCCATGATCTGCACGCGCCGCCGACCCTTAATGCGCTTTCGTCCGAGACCGGATTACCCCCGAGTAAACTGCAGGCAGGTTTCCGCAGTCTGTACGGAAAAAGCGTGTTTGATTATTTCAGGGAATACCGGCTGCAGACGGCCAAACTTCTGCTGGACAAAGCCGCCACCAACGTGAGTGAAACCGCATGGCAGGTCGGATATGTAAACGTCAGTCACTTTGGGGCTGCCTTTAATAAACGGTTCGGAATCCTGCCCAAGCAGTACCTGAAAGCTGTTTTAAAAAACCAGGCCGGCCGGTCCTGAACCGGCTTAGAGGGTTAAAATTTGCGGCCAACGAAGTAATCGGCAAACTTTACGGTATTTCCGGGTATTAAATAACCAGCCCGTCTTTCGGACCTGGTAATTGCAAAAGCGCTGCCAGGGCCGTCAGTCCCTGCCGGACCCGTTCGCGTTCAGGTTCATGGCTTAGGCTGATGCGAACGGCACCCGGATCACTCCTGCCGTCCGTTGTGAACAAAGAACCAGGGGCAAGCTTTATCCCCTGATCGGCAGCCGCACGGCAGAAACTATGGGTATCCCATGGGGAGGGCAGGGGCAGCCACATATGGAATCCGCAAGGATCCGCCCTAAAGCCCTGTCCCGATAAAATTTCACCCGCCATTGCCTGGCGGCGGACCGCCTCCCGGTACTGAACGGTTTTAAGCGTTTCTGCGGTCCCGTCAGCCAGCCATTGGCTGACAATTTCCACCATCAGGGGCGGCGGCATCCAGCAGCTTAACTGTATCGACTGGAAGATTTGCGGAACAAGCGCTTCAGGCGCATGCATAAACCCCACCCTTAACCCCGGGGCCAGACACTTGGACATACTTGAGATGTAAACCGTATGCCCGGGCGCGAGGGCTGCAATGGGTGTCATTTCACCAGGCCGCAAGGGGCCATAGACATCGTCTTCAATCAATATAAAATCATAGGTTTTTGACATCCCGGCCACTGCCTTGCGCCGGTCATTGCTCAACGTTGCCGTGGTCGGGGTTTGAATGGTGGGCGTAAGATAAACCGCTTTGACCGGATGGCTGCGGCAGGCAGAGGCCAAGGCATCCGGATCAATACCGTTTTCATCCATGGCAATGGAACGGATTTTCAAATCCAGGCGGGATGCCATGGCCATGACCGGGGCATAGGTCAGGGCCTCGGTGAGCAGCAGATCTCCCGGACGGGTGGCCGCCATCAATGCAGCCATAATGCCGTGCTGGGCACCGCAGGTAACAATGGTCCGGCCGGCAGTGGCAGGAACCCCCATGCCGGTCAGCCAGTCCGTTCCTGCAGCCACATGATGGGCAAGGCCGGGGGTTTTCTGATAATCCATAAAGGCCTGCAAATCACGGGAACGGCCAAGCTCCCCAAGGGTTTGGGCCAGGTAACGCCCCGAAGACCCGGAAAAAGGCAGGTTACTGGAAAAATCTATGGGACCGGCAACCGGCCTGTATAAATCGGCCGGTGTATCCCGGCCTTGTCCCTGGGGATTAATCCGGACAAAGGTCCCCCGCCCGGTCTCTGCGCAAAGCAGTCCCGTTTTCACGCACTCGGCATAGGCCCGGCTGGTGGTATTGGGTGACATGCCGATCTCATAGGCCAGGATGCGATGGGGCGGCAGGCAGGCCCCCGGGCGAAGCTCGCCTTTGGCCACGGCCCGGGCAATGGCATCGGCAAGCTTACGGTACTTGGGGCCTGTCCTGCCTGTCAGATCCGGTGTCCAAATTGCCATCAGTGCAATATCCTTCTTGATTTAAGCGCAATATCATAGCAATTACTATAATCAAACTGATACAATAATATCAATTGATTTTATAGAAAGGTCTTTAAATCATGTCTCAAAATACCCGGCCCCCGTTTCATCTTCCTTTTATTTGTCTTGTAATCCTTGGCGCCATGCCCATACTGTCTAACAGTCGGCCCCAGGGTTCCGATGCGCTTGGATTTTCCTTTGTTCTTTCCGTATGGCAGACCATATTTGCCCTGCCGTTGTTTTATGCTCAGCTCAGGCAGGGAAAAAAGGGGATATTGGACCCCAGCTTGCCGGCTGCCGTAAAAAAACGGGCATGTTATATCTCGGTGATCACCGGAATCATGTTCGGCCTTGCCACATGGTGTTATGTGCTCTCCTTAAACCAGGCCGGAACAGCCAATGCCGCCATTGCGATCCAGTCCTATCCGCTTTTTGCCGTGATCCTGGAGATGGTGATGCTGAAACAAAAAAAATCCGTTAAGGAGATCCTGGCCGTATCAGGCCTGGTCGCGGCACTCTATTATCTTGGCACCGAAGGTACCTGGCAGCTTCACGGTCTGTCCGTCTGGATTCTGGTGGCCCTGTGCGTGCCGGTATTATGGAGCATCGCCCATGTACTCATCAGGGAAGAACTTCAAACCTGCCCCATTACCCCGGCCCAGGTTACATTTTTCAGGGTCCTGTTATCGACACTATTTCTGGGCGGCCTGCTTCTTATTATAGAGCCGGGCCGCATGGCAGACCTTTTCTCGCCTGCGCTCGCGCCTTATGCCATGGGTATGGGATTGTTTTATTATCTGGAATTGGTCATCTGGTTTTATGCCATCAGGCAAATCAGCGTCTCTGTGGCCAGTGCCATTACCACCCCCTGGCCCGGCGTTACCATGGTTTTGTCATATTTTGTACTCAAGGAGGCCATTCACAGCTATCAAATTCGTGCCTTTGCCGCTGTTATCTTTTTTATTTACGTGCTGCTGGTCATGGAATCCCGGAAGCCCTTAAATTATCACAAAATGGATAGTTGCCCGGCAACGCCTCCACGTCTTAAAAATTGACAAAAGAATGGCATATAGTATATTCTGAAGCCTGTTTTTAAAGGTTGAAACCAGCTATGCCGCTGTAATTTAGACACTTTGTACACCAACACAGGCAAAGGAGATGCTGGTGGAATCGGTTCTTTCTATTGGCGGACTGGGAAAGTCTTTTTCCGGTCAGCCTGTTCTTCAGGATTTTAATCTCAACGTAAAAACAAGTGAGTTTATCACGCTGCTCGGCCCTTCCGGATGCGGCAAAACAACGCTTTTGCGCATCATTGCAGGTTTTGATAGGCCGGACACCGGCACCATTCTTCTTGACGGGAAAGACTTGCTCTCCCTGCCTGCAGAAAAACGCAAGGTCAACACCGTTTTTCAAAGCTATGCCCTGTTTCCCCACCTGACCGTGTTTAATAATGTTGCCTTTGGTCTGAAAATCAAAAAAATCAAAAACCGGGAACTTCAGACGCGGGTGATGCAGGCCCTTGAGCAGGTAAAAATGAAGGAATTTGCCCAACGGTATCCCCATCAGCTTTCCGGGGGCCAGCAGCAGCGGGTGGCCATGGCCCGTGCCATCGTTAACCGCCCCAGGATTCTCCTGCTGGATGAACCGCTTTCCGCCCTGGATGCACGGT
>JAKSBO010000644.1 GCA_022361095.1 Desulfobacterales bacterium
GTAGGCAGCACACAGATCACCGAGACATAAGCTGCCCCGCCCACAGTAATCCTTGTGAGCACCTTGTCAATATATTCAGCCGTCCGCTTTCCAGGTCGAATGCCGGGAATGTACCCGCCGTTCTTTTTCATGTTTTCGGCCACATCTTCAGGGTTAAATTGAACTGCAGTATAAAAAAAGCAGAAGAAAACGATAAAACCAACATATAGCAGGTAATACCAAATTGTTCCCGGACTAAACATGTCGGCCACAGTCTGCATAACGGGCAGATTAATAAACTGGGCCAGGGTGGTGGGAAACATAATAATGGAAGATGCAAAAATAGGCGGAATAACGCCCGCTGTATTTATTTTAAGCGGAAGATGCGATGTCTGCCCGCCATACATTTTTCTGCCGACCACACGTTTGGCATAATGCACGGGAATCCGGCGCTGGGCCAATTCCATAAAAATAATGGCGGCGATCACGGCAACCATCAAGACAATCAAAATAATGGTTGAAAACAGCCCCATTTCACCAGTGCTCAAAAGCCTTCCCATCTTGATACCGGCCGACGGCATATTGGCTACGATACCGGCAAAAATAATCAAAGAGATACCATTACCAATGCCTCTTTCGGTAATCTGTTCGCCAAGCCACATGATAAATGCGGTTCCTGCCGTCAGGGTAATAATAGTGATCAACCTGAATCCCCACCCGGGATAAGGTACAATGGGAATACCGGCAGGTGATGTCATGGATTCAAGGCCGACAGCAATTCCGAAACCTTGTATGGCACTTAAAACCACCGTACCATACCGGGTTAACTGAGTCTTCTTCTTGCGGCCGGCATCCCCTTCTTTTTTAAGCTGTTCAAGATAAGGAACAACTACGGTCATCAGTTCCAGGATAATGGAAGCACTGATATAAGGCATAATACCCAAAGCAAAAATGGATAGCCTCTCGAGCGCGCCGCCGGAGAACATGTTGAACATGGAAAATAATGTGCCCGAAGCCGATGCAAAAAATGATTCAAGTGCAGCGCCGTCAATACCGGGTGTCGGGACATGCACACCGACCCTGTAGACGAAAAGCAACGCAAGGGTTATCAATATTTTACGTTTTAGCTCCGGCAGTTTAAGCATATTCTGGTAGCTGTTCTGGATCATTGGAACTTTTCCTTATACCCTAAGGCTTATTCTACGCTGCCGCCGGCAGTTTCAATTTTTTCTTTGGCACTCTGGGAAACCAAAAGATTTTTCAGGACAAATTTCTTGGTAACCTCACCATCGCCAAGAAGTTTAACGCCATCCACGACGCCTTTGACGAGCCCTGCGTCCCTGAGAACGGCTTCGGTAATTCCCGCACCGTCTTCAAACCGGTCAAGGTCTTTAACGTTAAGAATCGCATTATGGGTTCTAAACATATAATTTTTAAACCCACGCTTGGGCAGGCGCCTGTAAATAGGCATCTGACCGCCTTCAAAACCGGGCCGGACAGACCCGCCGGAACGCGCTTTTAGACCCTTGTGCCCTCTTGTAGAGGTTTTACCCATACCGGACCCGGGGCCACGCCCTACTCTTTTTCTATTTTTTCTGCTGCCGGGAGCAGGAGCCAGATCATGTAACTGCATCCTATACCTCCTCTACTTTCACCAGGTGCGAAATCTTTTTCACCTGCCCCATAATCACAGGGGTATTATCGTGCTCCACAGTATGATGCATCCGTTTAATGCCCAGGGAGCGTATAATCCGTCCATGCTTTGCAGGACGACCGATGGCACTTCTTATTTGCGTAATCTTAATCTTATCAGCCATTGTTCGCCTCTTTATATATCTTCGGGGTTAAGACCGCGTCTTTTGGCAACTTCCTCCTTGGTGCACAAGGACTGTAGGCCTGCCATGGTGGCTCTTACAATATTCTGGGTATTATGGGAGCCAATACACTTGGTCAGAATATCGGTAACGCCAGCCGCTTCAAGGACCGCACGGATACCACCGCCGGCAATCAGTCCGGTACCTGGCGAAGCCGGTTTCAGAAGCACCCGGCCTGATCCGGCGTGCCCCAATACTTCAAAGGGAACCGTCCCATTCAGGATAGCAACTTTTTTCATATTGCGTTTGGCTTTTTCCATTCCTTTTCTGATGGCTTCAGGAACTTCTTTGGCCTTTCCCAGTCCATATCCTACGCTGCCTTCACCATCACCTACCACAACCAGGGCAGTAAAAGTAAAGTTTCGGCCACCTTTAACGACCTTCGCAACACGGTTAATTCTGACGACTTTATCGATCAGACCTGTATCTTCCATCTGCTGTTGTTGTCTTGCCAAGGGTGTTCCTCCTTAATTAAAATTCAAGACCGGCTTCCCGGGCCCCGTCTGAAAGTGCTTTAACGCGTCCGTGAAAAAGGAATCCGTTCCGGTCGAAAACAACCTTTCTAATTCCTTTATCCATTGCCCTTTTACCGATAAGGTTACCCACAGCCTTTGCAACATCCTGCTTTTTCCCCTCGACCGGCGCATCTTTATATTCCTTGTCAAGGGTTGAGGCGGCAGCCAGCGTAATACCTTTTGTGTCGTCTATAATCTGGGCATATATGTGCTTGGCGGTTCTGAAAACGCTAAGTCGGGGACGTTCCTGATTACCAAATATATTTTTTCTGATCCGTTTTTTTCTCTTAAGCCGAGCAACCAGCCTTGGTGATGTATGTGCCATAATCTATA
>JAKSBO010000323.1 GCA_022361095.1 Desulfobacterales bacterium
TGCGGCCGAACCGGTACGCAAATTTTATTTGACAGGCCCCATGTTCCGTCGGGAGCGTCCGCAAAAAGGACGCTATCGCCAGTTTTACCAGATTGACGCAGAGGTTTTCGGCGTAGAATCCCCCTATATTGACAGTGAACTGATTTTTCTCTTGCACACATTGCTGCAGCGCCTTGGACTTAAAGGCCTTTCGGCCCATATCAACAGCCTTGGCTGCCCGGCCTGCCGCCCTGATTTCCAAAAAGCCCTGCTGGATTTTTTGGGCGAACGAAAAGAAAATTTATGCGAGAACTGCAAACGCCGGCTGGTTAAAAACCCGTTGCGGATACTGGATTGTAAAGTGCAAACATGCAGACAGGCCCTTGAGGGGTCACCGGCTACAATAGATCATCTATGCCCGGATTGCAGCACCCATTTTGAAACCGTGAAAAAAAGCTTAGAGAAACTGGGCGTAGATTTCATCATTGACGACACCCTGGTTCGGGGGCTTGACTATTATACCCGCACAGCCTGGGAAATACAGACCACAACCCTTGGTGCCCAATCCGCCGTTGCCGGCGGCGGCCGGTACGACCGCCTGGTGGAAGAGCTTGGCGGCCCCGCAACACCGGCCATCGGGTTTGCCATTGGGTTTGACCGCCTGGTGGAAGTTATGGAGCAGCTTAATAACCAGGCAAGCGAAAAGGGCCCCGACCTTTTTATTGTCAGCTTGGGGGCAGACGCCCAGGAATATGCATTTGAATGGTCCTGCCGGCTCAACACCACGGGTATAAAAACAGAAACGGATTTCCGTGGAAAAAGTATGAAAGCGCTGATGAAGCGGGCAAACAAACTCAATGCCGGTTTTGTTCTCATTGTCGGGGACAATGAACTTGCCCAAAAAAAAGTTGTGCTGCGCAACATGGCCACCAAGGAGCAGACTGAGATCGGACTGGATAACCTGGTGAATGACCTGGCAAAACAAATTAAAAATTAACATAGTGATGGAGTTAAAATAAAAGTGACTGATTTACTTGGAGAGATGAAACGCACACACACCTGCATTGCGTTGGAAGAGAGCCACATTGGCCGGGACGTCGTACTCATGGGGTGGGTTCAGCACCGCAGGGATCACGGCGGCGTTATTTTTGTGGACCTCCGGGACCGGGAAGGCATAACCCAGGTTGTATTTGATCCGTCGGTCTCCGCGGCTGTCCATGAAAAAGCCCAGGAAATCAGAAATGAATATGTCCTGGGCATTAAAGGGAAGGTGTCGGCACGGCCAGCCGACATGGTAAACCCCAGGATGACCACCGGCGCCATAGAGGTGCTTGTGGACGAATTGCGGATTTTTTCCAGGGCCAAAACACCGGCCTTTCAGATTGAGGACCGGGTGGATGCCTCGGAAACCATACGCCTGCAATACCGTTACCTGGATTTAAGGCGCACCCAGCTTAAAAACAATATTCTGGCCCGGCACAAAACCACCATGACGGTTAGAAATTTCCTGGACGGCAACGGGTTTGTGGATATTGAAACCCCGTTTCTAACCAAAAGCACACCCGAAGGCGCCAGGGATTACCTGGTTCCCTCCCGGGTCAACCAGGGTGATTTTTACGCCCTGCCCCAGTCCCCCCAGCTGTTCAAGCAGCTCTTAATGGTTGCCGGATTTGACCGGTATTACCAGATTGTCAAATGCTTCAGGGACGAAGACCTGCGGGCAGACCGCCAGCCCGAGTTCACCCAGATTGATATGGAACTCTCCTTTGTGGATGAATACCAGGTGATGGAGATCACCGAAGGGCTAATCAAAGCCATATTCAAAAATGTCTTGGATGTGGACTTTTCCGAACCCTTCCCCACCATGACCTGGGCCGAAGCCATGGACCGGTTCGGCCTGGACCGTCCGGATTTAAGATTTGGCCTGGAATTGAAAAATGTATCCGACATTGTGGCCAATGCGGATTTTAAAGTGTTTGCCTCTGTGGTTAAAAACGGCGGGCTGGTCAAGGCTATCAATGCCAAAGGCTGTGCTGATTTTTCCAGAAAACAGATTGATGAGCTCACCGATTTTGCAGCCGTTTACAGGGCCAAGGGCCTGGCCTGGATAAAAATAAAGGAAGATCAATGGCAGTCTCCCATTGCCAAATTCTTTTCTGATGATGAAAAAGAAGCATTGAAGCAGCGCCTGGATCTTGAGTCCGGTGATATTGTCTTTTTCGTTGCGGACCAGCCGAAAATCACCAATGAAGCCCTGGGGCAGTTGAGAAATGAGCTGGCACGCAGGCTTGGACTCATTGATGATAATGAGTTCAAGTTTACCTGGATCACACATTTCCCCATGTTCGAATATGATGAAACGGAAAAACGCTACCAGGCGCTCCACCATCCGTTTACCGCACCCATGGAGTCGGATCTGGACAAATTGGAGACCAATCCCCTGGAAGTCAACTCCCGGGCCTATGACCTGGTTCTCAATGGTATTGAAATCGGCGGCGGCAGTATCCGTATCCATGACAGCGAACTGCAGCAGCGGGTGCTCAAGTGCCTAGGGATCGGCGAAGAAGAAGCCAGGGAGAAATTCGGATTCCTCTTGGAGGCCCTGACCTTTGGCGCACCGCCCCACGGCGGCCTGGCATTTGGCCTGGATCGCCTGGTTATGCTGATTTGCCGGGAGGATTCCATCCGAAATGTCATAGCCTTCCCCAAAACCCAGAAAGCCACCTGCCTGATGACCCAGGCGCCGTCAAAAGCGGCTGGGTCCCAGCTCCAGGAACTTGCCATAAAAACGGTAAAGCCGATAGAGTAACCCGCTATTGTCCAACGCCGGCCTTAAAATTAAAAACCGCCCCGGGAACGATTTGTTTCCGGGGCGGTTTTATTTGAAAGTCCGGCATGTCCGGCAAAATTTCTTTGTCCAACGCCATTAAGCGTAAGAACCCGGTACCTTATTTCTTAAAAACAGGTTTCACCGGTGAAGTACAGTCTGTCGGTTATGCCCGTTTTCGTTTTACATGGAGAATCGGGGTATTGAACACCAAGGCAGAGACATCTTTATCGTTTTTAACCTTAAGCTCCAATGCATTTTTATCTATTTCAAAATATTTTGATATCACATTAACGATATCCGTCTGAAGATCTGTCAAAGTGGTGTCGTTCACTTCCAGCTTGTCGTATACTAAAGAAAATTGAAGCCGCTTTTTTGCTTCGTCACTACTTCTTTTCTGGCCCGTGAACCGTTTCAAAAATTCTTGCAGCATTCAACGCTCCTTATCTTAACCCGAAAGTTTTACTCAGTTTGCTCCATACACTGGTTTTCTGATTGGGCACCTCAATGGGAACATCTTCTCCATTCAAACGTTTGGCAATCCTGCGAAAGGCCTGCCCGGCAGTGGAATCATTCTGGAGAACCAAGGGCGTGCCGGTGTTGGAGGAGATAAGTACTTTTTCATCCATGGGTACAAGCCCTGCCAGTTCAATGGATAAAATATCCAACACATCTTCATGGCTTAGCATTTCACCACGTTCCACACGCGTCGGTTCAAGACGGTTTACAATGAGTTTGGGTTCAAGGGAGCGGGCGTACAAAAGGCCGATAACACGATCTGCGTCCCTGACGGCGGAGACATCCGGGGTGCAGACCACAACCGCTTCATTGGCGCCGGCAATGGAATTTTCAAACCCTCTCTCAATACCGGCCGGAGAGTCCATAATCACATAATCAAATTTTTTGCGTAACTCCTTGGCCACCCGTTCAACCCCTGACGGTGACAGCACATCTTTATTATCGCTTTGGGAGGCCGGGATAAGAAAAAGATTCTCAATACGCCTGTCCCGGATAGCGGCCTGGTCAATCTTGCACCTGCCCTGTACCACATCTACGATATTAAAAACAATCCGGTTTTCCAAACCCATAACCACATCAAGATTACGCAGTCCGATGTCCATATCCACAATAGCGACCCTTTTTCCTTCAAGAGCCAGGGCCGCACCGATGGAAGAGGTCGCTGTTGTTTTACCTACGCCGCCCTTTCCAGATGTCACGACAATAATTTTACCTTCCAAATTACACCTCAATAGTTATGGTTGTTTTTTCTTTATATCACTTCCGGCCAGGGCATCCGCTTAAACGGATTCTCTTTCATATAATTTTTAACCACAATCCCGTCCTGATCCACACAGGCAAATTCAGGCCCTTGGTTTCCCGGTTCGCCGATGCCGGTGGCTGTCACCGCGCCGATCTTTACCAGGCTTGGATTAAATACAAGGGAAAATACTATGGCGCCATGGTTTTCCGGGTATCCGGCATGAACTTTTCCTGCCAGGGTGCCAAGCACAATAACATCGCCGCCTGCGGTGAGCTCGGCACCGGGGTTCACATCCCCTGTGATGACCAGATGCTTTCTGGCATTGATTTTCTGACCGGAGCGTACCCGCCCCCTGAGCATAAGCACATCACTTTTATGATGGTTCCAACCTTTGGACAGATCCCTTTGGCGGCGGCGTTCGGTGGGAATGGAGCGTTTTTTGGGTGTCGTCGAAATAGTGCCGAGCTCAAAATTGTTTTCAAGGTGCGTCTTTACCCTGGCAACCAGATCCTCCTGCCCGTCGGCATCACCGACATCCAGAATCACATCCGCATTTACGGCCAGATGTTTGAGCTTTTTCAACAATCTGTCGGTTTCAGCAATGATTTCAGACTCCGGATGGGAGGGGTCTATGGTAATCCACAACCCGCCACCGGCACCTTTGAGTTTTACAGGAGCGGTGTTATCAAAATTTATCATTAAAATCCATATGCAAAGTTGAGATTGATCCATACCATTTCCGGCCGGCGTAAAAACCCGTTCAGAATATGGATTCAAGAATATTCACAAGACTATAGAAAATCAGGAAAATTGTGTCAAGGAATGATGACGTTTCTGTGCCACCCGCATAATCACCCTTGCACGAAAGCTTGGGGTCCGGTCAAAAGGATTCCTTAAGGCCGGTATATCCAGCCCCGGATGATTTATCGTTAAAATAAGGGGACGGAGCAACCCCAGAGAATGATCGTCACTCCAGAATCTCTCTTAACTTATGTGAAAAATCCACAACGGAATAGGGCTTGAGAATATATCCTTTACACCCCTGCCTAAGCATTTCCTGGGCATTTTCATCAATGGCATATCCTGTGGAAAGCAGGACCTTGATATCAGGGTTAAGTTTTTTAAGCGCCAGGAACACCTCCAGCCCGTCCATACCCGGCATAATCATATCCAGAACCACAATATTTATGTCGCTCTTTTTATCTTTATATAATTTCAGGGCCTTTTTACCGGAATCTGCTGTGAAAACCGTATACCCCAGCGCCTTGCATATTGTACGCCCAACGTTGAGGATACGCTGTTCATCATCCACCAAAAGCACGCACTCATGGCCAAGCTTCAACTCCTCCTGGGCAGAGGGCATGTCATCTAAGTGGTTATGATTGTGCTCTGCCAGGGGCAGAATAATTGAAAAAGAGGAGCCGACATTCAAAGAACTCCATACATCAATGACGCCGTTATGATGCTTGACGATCTTCTTTGCAAAGGTAAGCCCCAATCCTTTTTTCTCCGGGAACCGGTTATGGTTATGAGAATAAAAGGCTTTGAATATTCTTTCCAGAGTGGCGCTTTCCATGCCGATGCCGGTATCGGATATGGTAATCTTACAAAAAAACCCGGACGCCACCCCAAACTCGTCTGCCGTACCATTTAAAATTGCGTCCGCTTCCGTTCGCACAGAAAGTTTGCCGCCTTCGGGCATGGCCTGCAATGCATTGGTGATGATCGCAGTGACCACCTGTTTAATTTTTTTGGGATCACCTTTAATAATTAAGGGCTTGGCATCGAGGCTCACATCCAGGATGATCCGCTTCCCTTTCAGGTTAAGGGTTTCCACCACGGACCGCACCAGCCTGTTGGCATCCATGCGTGTTAAATACACTTCATCGGCCATGGCAAAGCCAAGCAGTTGATTAGCAAGATCCGAGCCTTTGTCAACGCTGGACAAAATTTCAATAATATGGTTGTAAAGCGGGTCTGTGGGATTAACATTATTCAGCATCAGGGAGGCATGTCCCTTGATGGCGGTCAACAAATTGTTGACGTCATGGGCAATGCCGTTGGCAAGTGCCTCCACGGCATCTGTTTTTTCAAACTGATTTGCGGTCGTGATATGTTCCATTCAGTCCGTATCCTGGTGCGTTTTACGTGCCTTATGTCTATTCCACTATTCCAAAGCGATGATGCCTTCAAGGATGGCATATTTGGTTAATCCGGCCACTGAAAAA
>JAKSBO010000889.1 GCA_022361095.1 Desulfobacterales bacterium
AACAATCATTGATGCCTGCCTGGCGGAAAATGCGTTCGCAAAAAAAGAGTGTGCCGGATGGTTGTATAAACTACTTCAGGGTGTGGATCCGGTTCAGTATAAAAATAAACGCGGTTCGGCAATTACCCCAGGTGAAGAAAAAATATTCAGGATTATGGAGGAAAACCGTGATCACCCATGGATTTCCCTTGAAAAGTGGGCTTGGTGGAGCCGTCAGAAATACAAGGAAAACATTTATGACCCGCGGGTCACCGAATGGACAGCCCTTGAGCTTATTGATCAAATAGTGGGAAAAGTGAAAACCTTTATTCGGGATGATGAAAACGATTCCTACCCCCTGCATCCCTTGAATATCCTTGTTTCGGAAAAGTGGACAAGAGAAAGGAAGACCGTGTTAACCTGGGAGCACTGGCGGGACCAGATACGCGGGAAACCATCTCTCATGCAATTGAGGAGAGTAGACCGGGTGGACGACTATAGGTACAGGTTAACTCTGTGGCAAAGTGCAAACGCCCCTCCTGAAATCGCCATGATCCGGGGCCTTGGCCTTTTGCTGCTGGGATTGGTAAGCCATTCATTTGACTGGCCGGCAGCCTGGAATGTGCGTGGACATGAATGGCAACACTTTCCTCTGGTACGGGCAAGAATGCGAAACATCCCGTTTTCATCCTGGACGCACGCCATCCTGGAGGCCTGTCTGCTTCCCCGTCATTTGGAAAGAGCCCTGGGAGAGCCTTCTTTGTCGTTGGAATATGATGGTGATACTGCACTTGATCCGCCGCAAATAATAAATTTAGACATGTTCCAATCCTATATTCGAAAAGCCAGACAGGTATTGGAAAGATACCAGCTGACCCTTCAACATCGTATCCCAAGGCAAATTGTACCTGTTCAGCTGGCACACTTTACACAGCCGGACAGGGCAACTGATATTGGAGGATGACATGACCGAAACGAAAAAATTACTGACGGATTATCTCCAGCTCGGTCTGGTTCAAACCACCACCAATGCCGAGACCGCATGGCAGAATTATCCCAAAATGACGCCGGCCGAATCCGACCATGCCTGGAGGGAAATCAGGCATGGATTCCATATCCTCTCTGAAATGGATGTGCCGCCACAATTTATCATTCTTCCCGAACTGGCTGTGCCCCTTTGCTTTCGAAGCCGGTTGCTGGCACTGTGCGGAAAAATCGGCTCTATCGTGATCGCCGGTATGGATTATACCCTGGATCATGAAAACAGTATCGTTAGAAATCAAGCCCTGGTCATCGTCCCCCAGAGGTGGCCTTCAAAACAGGCCAGTGAGCGATGCAATACGTTTTACTTCGGGAAAACCTATATTGCCCCTGGCGAAAAAACCGGCATCGGGCTCTCGGAATTTTCTTTCAAAGCCGACCAGACCATCTGGCTGTTTGACGCAGGGCAATTCGGCCGCATCGGGGTCTGCATCTGTTATGACTTTATGGACGTAGAACGCTATATGGTTTACCGGGGGAAAATTCACCACCTTTTTGTCCTGGCTTATAATCGTGACATTGAATCCTTTTACCACTTGGCTGATTCGCTATCAAAGACCATTTTCTGCAATGTGGTGATCTGCAACACCGGTTTTTTCGGTGGTTCTCTTGCCGTAACACCATACTATGAACCATTCCGCAGAACCCTGTACCGCCATGAAGGCAAGGACCTTTTCACTGTTCAGGTCGTCCGTCTGCCGGTTGCCGATATTGATGCGGCTCAGCAAGGTGACACAGGCAAATATATTGATGCGGCCGGCAATCAACATCGTTTGTTTAAACACTTACCTCCGGGCTATTAGGCCCGCTATGAGTCGTTAACCGTTGGAAAGCTTGCACAAAGGAGGGGATTGCGGACATTCATGTGAACATTATCCTAGATAAAATAAAGAGAAAAAGTATATTGAATGAATATTCAATTTGAAGGTAGGCTATGGGAGTAAATCCCGGTGAAGAAAAACGGGAGAAAATATTTAATGCGACACTGAAACTGATAGCGGAAAAGGGCTTTCACGGAACCGCCATCTCTCGGGGTGAAAAGGAAGCAGGCGTCAGTGCCGGTGATTGGTACACTGATCGTTGATGTGGCGACTTTCCCGGCTAAAAAACAGGAGGTCGGGCTTTTGGAATTGACCGATGAAATGGTGGACCGGATTGTTGATGCCCTTTCCATATTTCATTCGTTTTATTGGTATTCGTGGTTTGGGCATTGGACCCAAAATTAAAGCTGGAAAGCCATCGCGCGCTGTTATTAAAACACATCTTTCAAAAATTCCACCGCTAACACTGCTCTCCGACTGAATCGGACTAGTTATATGCACATTTGTCAAGCACAACATGCCTCCCTCAAGGCTCGAAATACTGTTTTGCTCCTGGCTCTTATCCTACCCTTTCGTGTTTTGTGGAAACCCTTTATTTTTTTTAAATACTACATCATTTTCGATGACAACATTTTTTATTCTAAGTTCAGCCAAATCACAACGTATAAATTTTACCGGTTTATAATGACGAGAAAAGATATCAATAAGGCTCGCAAATCTTTTGGACAAGGCAGATCTTCTACCGTGTAATACTCCGTTGCTGATTAGACCACTAATTTTACAGTTTTCAAACTTTACTCCGATTATATCCCCAATATTGTTTAAATCGACAGATTTAAATATACAGTTTAGATACAAACTTCCCCATCCAAAATTGAAGTACTCCCCCTTACCAGAAATATTGTTGAATGAGCAATTATAGAATTTACCCTGAAGGCTGCACGAAAAAAAACGGCAGTTGTGAAAACTACAATCAATAAATTTGCAATTTGAAAATTCAGAAAGCCACCATGTGCTGTTATTAAAAATACATTTTTCAAAAACGCCGCCTCTAACTAAGAATCCCTTTTCCGATATAGAATCGCTGAAATCACAGTTTAAAATTTGTCCCCCATAATATCGTGGGCGTATTTTATTACGACTCCAGTCAAAGTTCCTTAGATCCAGCATATTATTTTCACTGTCCGGGCAAGTCGGGAAAAAATTGCTAATATCCTGGTACTCAAAACTTGCGATTTTGTCCTCAACGATTATTTAAATCCCCCCGCAGAGATTTCAATAGAAGCTTTCACAGTAGTCGTTAAGACTGGATTAATCGTTTCAACGATCAGTGACCAATGACTATTTGAATTATTTACTCGAATCGTTAAAAGTTGGTCTCCAGAAATGTAATAAAGTCTGTTATGGTTCTCTTCTCGGGAATTTCTTAATTCACTCATTGGTAAAGAATATTCTTTGATGACGGTTTCATTTTTTAGTATTTTATAGGAAATATTTCCTTGAAAAATTTGATTTAAAAGTGGCGTGTCTTTAATAATAAGAAAAATGATATATTCCATTCCATCAGGAAGGCCTTTCAATGAGTACTCTGCTTTATGGGGTTTCGAAAGATCAATCTGAGGCATTTCCACTGCACATCCAGAAGACCCGAGAATAGGCGTCTCAATTAACCTAATTTTACCATCTCCCGAATAATTTTTAATTTTTTGTTTCAGCGTGTTTTTATGGCATCCAGTAGATAAAAGACAAATTAACAACACGCTGATTATTTGTGATATTCTCATTTCCCCGCCTTTGCTTTTTGGGATGAAGCTTCATTAGTTAAGTTCGTTGCTTCTGTTTTACAGTTATTAAATAACTTCCATTTGTGGCGGCTGGAATGATTTGGATCATCTCGCCATTCAGTAAAGACCTTTTCGATATAAGGATCTAAAGAGGCATCTCCAATTTTTTCCCCTCTTACATTTTTATTTTGAATTGCTTGATTAGCAGCTCGAACATCTTCTGGACGATCTTTTCGCCATAATCCTCTTTTTTGATCGTCATATACATTTCCCCAGCTATATGTATGGTTTAAACTTCCATCTGAATTGGTCGTATAGATGAAAGTATGTGTAGCGGGGGCTGTTGTAGCTGTTCCTTTACTATCTAAAAAACCAAGAACACGATTTTGTCGGTATGTATCTAACCCCGAGGGATCAATCCAGTTAACCGGATTATTTTGGACATAAGTATAAAGATTAATTCCCCCATCAAATCCAATGGGGTCTGGCTGCATAAAGCGCCCTTCCTGAGGATCATAGTGGCGAGCTCGATAATAGTAAAGCCCGGATTCAGAGTCTATGCGCCGGCCGGTGAACAGGTATGGATTGCCAAAGGTTCTTGAATCGTTTGTTTTACCGAATGGGCTGTAGGCATAGGTTTCAGAGATGCTGCCGGATGCATCGCTTAAGGCCACGACCGAGCCGAGCGCGTCGGCATGGTAATAGTATCGGGCTGACGGCGTGATCATGCAAACAGGTTCGTCAACCATGGGGCCGTAGACAAAGCGTTTGGCCATGGCACCGGCATGATCATATTCCATGATCACGTTGCCGCCGTCGTAAAAATAGGTAGTGGTGTCTGTGTTTACGGTCTTGGACTGGCGGCGGCCCATGGGGCCGCTGGTATACGAAGATGTGGCGCCTCCTGTGATTGCCTCAATCAGCCGGTTCTCGCTGTCGTAATCAAAGGCGGCCGGGCCTTTGGAAACCATGTTGCCGTTAAGGTCGTATGCCGGGGTTATCGTATTGATGTCCGTGTACTGGTTCAGGTTGTTAACCGTATA
>JAKSBO010001107.1 GCA_022361095.1 Desulfobacterales bacterium
CGAATGAACGGTCTATGCCATATCGTTTAAATCACTGGCCGGACTTGGTGAGTATGGACAGCTCAAACAAATATTTGATAGAGAACAGCCGTTTGTTGTCAATGCCCACGGCAAAGGCGATGCCAAAATCGCCTTAAAGGCAGCCCAGACCACTGGGGTCCCCTGCCGAATCATGTCACGCCACAACGGCAAACGGGTTAAAAACACCTGGGCCAACAAAAAAATTTATAAATCCCGGTGCCACTATATTTTCACCACTTCAAAAGACAGCAAAAATCACCTGAAACAGACCTTTGCCCTGTCGGACATGCAGATTTTTTCAATTCCCGACGGCACGATCATGCCTGATACCGACGTTTTCCCAAATAACACAGCCCAGACAGCGGCCCGGCAGAAACTGGCAAAGGCCCTGGGGCTGGGAACAGATGCGCGATTCATTGGTGTTTTCGATAAAACCGCCCCCCAAAGTAAACAGCAGCTTTGCACAGTCTCAGAGCAACTCAGGCGGCAATTTCCGTCTCACTATCTGGTGGTTGCCGGTATACACAAAGACCGGAATACCATGTGTGAACCACTGACCCCCCGGGTGCATTTGCTGCCGCAGAGGCAAGAGAAGAATGCCTTCTACCAGGCCCTGGACTGCTGTGTTTATTTTCCCGATTCCCGGAATTTTTATCAGGGAGTGCCTTTGGAAGTGACAAGGGCCATGGCTTGTTTCTGCCCGGTGATCGGCCCGGATGCTCCGGGCATCAGAGATATTCTTATTGACCAAAAAACCGGTGGGGTCTTTGATCCAAAACAACCGGAATCGTTGTCCAGACGTATTCAATGGACCCTGACGACCCCCCGGGTGATCCGGACCCAGACCCAAGAAGCCCGGGCTATGGTTGAACAACACTACACCATGGATGCCATGGGCAGGGATATCATGCGGATTTATCGGTTACGCCAGATCAAAGTTGACCGCAGCAAGCTTCAAATGATCTCTTAAAACAGCAGCATGACACGTCAGCGGCCTTTGGCCGATGAATTTGATCCGGTCACGGCTATTTTCCAATGAGAAAAATGCCGTAGGTTGCCAGGAAATTGGGCAGAAATCTTACCTGACGGCCTTGTTGCTGATGTTCATGGGTGTTGATGGCAGCGCTTTCTAATATCCTGAACCCGGCTTTTCGGGCAAAATGCTTGAAATCCCTGAGGCTTAACACCCGGATGTTGGGGGTGTTGTACCATGTATAGGGCAATTCCCGGGTAACCGGGGCGCATCCGGTCAGCGCAAGCTTGGCCCTGACTTTATAATGACCGAAATTAGGAAAACTGACGATCCCCTTGTCGGCCACCCGGAGCATGGCCTGAATTAAAGTGGCGGGATCATAAACCTGCTGAAGGGTCTGGGAACAGATGGCATAATCAAAGGC
>JAKSBO010000194.1 GCA_022361095.1 Desulfobacterales bacterium
TCGAAGCAAGAAAGGAAAGTCCATGAGCGAACGACTCGCGCATGAGCTTATGGAAGCGGCAGAAAAGCTCCAGCGCCTTTTCCAACGTAAAAAAGCGGTGGTGACAATCGTCGGCGGCGGCCCGTCCTCGGCGGAAGTGGCAGGGAATATATGGCAGTTGGCCAAAGGGACAATGCAAAATATGCCGGAAATAAAAATCCTTGCCGGCAAACGGTTTATGGCAGGATTTCCCGAAAGTGTCCGCAGCCGGGTGATCCGTGTCCTTGAAAAAAGAGGCATCCGAATTTTTGAAAACGGGTATGTAAACAAGGTAACACATGAAACCATTGTCATGGACTCCGGAGAATCTATCTTTACTGATTTTACGTTTCTTGCCTCGGGCGTAACGCCTTCAAGGTTGTTTAATACATCAGGCCTGCCGGTCGGTCCGGATAACGGCCTGCTGGTAAACAGATATCTGCAAAGCGTCACCTATCCGGATATCTTCGGCGGCGGGGACTGCATACATTTCAAGGACAAACCATTAGATAAGGTGGGCGTATACGCGGTTCGGCAAAACCCGGTGCTGCTGCACAACCTGTTTGCCCGGCTTGGCGGAAAGCCGCTGCAGGCATTTGATCCGGGCCCCGAATACCTGTTGATCTTTAACCTTGGTGCAAATTTTGGCGTGTTGAAAAAAAGAGGGATCGTGTTCAGCGGCCAACCCGCATTTTGGATCAAGAATTATATTGATAAAAAATTCATGAAAAAATTTCAGGCCATAGAGAAAAGACTTTAGGGTGCCGTTCTTGACTCAGATTAAAATTGATAAGGAAGGGGGCTTTTCAATTGAATCATTCCCCGGTTCTTTTCGATATATCCGCCGTTTTTCAACTCCGAAATAATCCTGCTGACCATTTCCCTGGAAGCCCCCACCCGAAAGGCGATTTCAGTATTGGTCAGTTTTTCGGTAACCACGTCCTCTTCATTTTTCAACTCCGTGAGCAATCTGGCGATTCTTCCGTAAACATCCTTGAAAGCCAGGTCTTCTATCTGCTTTGTGGCCACCCGGATTTTCCAGACCAGCCCTTTCATCATATTCAACATGAGTTCCGGATTTTCAGCGATAATTTTCTGGAACGCCTCTCTTTTTATGACAATGAATTTCGATTTTTCCTTTGTTATCACTGCCGCGCTGCGGGGTTCGGCATCAATAAAACTCATTTCGCCAAAATAGTCCCCGGGCCTGAACACGTTCAGGATAATCTGCCTGCCGCTCTGATCCATACTCAATGCATCTGCCCGTCCCTTTAAAATAATATAGAGGCTGTTGGTTTCATCCCCTTCATTGATAATGACCGTATCTTTGAGAAAAGATTTTTCAAAGGAGACCGCTTCGATTTTTTGGATTTCACTCTCCGTGAGGCCGGAAAACAAAGGGATCTGTTTCAGAAAACTGCCGTTTTCAGGGGGGGATGACCGCATGCAATGGTTTCCTTATTTCAGACAAAGAACGGTTGTTCTTCTGATATTTTCAAAATGTGTCAAAATTGCCGACGTCAAAAAATTATCTTCCCGGGGTGACACTAATTCGCGCCGGTTCGTTTTGTTATATTTATCTTAAAAACGGCCCGTAAACAAGATGCGCTCAGCAGTAATTCAGTACAACATTCGCGGACTGATCCTCAAAAAGAACCCAAAAAGTGTGAACAGGTTCACGAAAATCAAGTGACACATGCCATATCCAAACATGCCTCACTTTCCTAATTTGTATTTGACGGGAACGTATTGAAAAAACAGCACCAGCCAACGATACTTTTAAAAAAGGAGAGTGACATGAACAGATCAGGAAAAAAAATAAAAAACAAATTTTATCTATTCGGTTTATTTACCATCCTGTTTTTCTCGATGGTCGTTACGGATGCCATGGGTGTGGAAAAATTGGATTATACCTTTGAAACACCCAAGATAAGGGCATTAAAAACCGAGATGGCATCGACCGAAAATCTCACCGAATTTTCGGGACTGCCGTTCTCTTCGGTACGCCAAAAGGGCACGATCCCCTATGCCGCCAAAGAAGGGTTCCCGGTTCTTCCGGTAAAAACGGCTAGGATACTTATACCGCCGGGTCACAAGGTCACCGATATTATTGTATCGCCCGGAAAAAAACGGCAAATGGCGGGCCATTACAATGTTGAATACAGGATGCGCCCCCAGATAACCACGGACCGGTCACAAGGCAAAACATCGCCTGACACTGAAATATACAAATCCGCCAAAGCGTTTCCCGGTGTGCTGTACAAAAAAATCGGTATTCAGCGCAAGCAAGGGGCAACGGTCCTGGTCATCAATCTTTTCCCTGTTCAATACGTTCCGGCAAAGGGTATCCTGCTTTATTATGAACACCTGAACGTATCCGTTGAGACGCAAATGGATAAAAGAGAAGAGACCGCCGCAGAAAAAGAAAACCAGGTAACGGATATTTCATCTGTCATCAATTTTGTCGATAATCCGCAAACCATAGAATTGTATCCGGATGTATATCTGAATGACAAAGGTTTCTACCGGATTGACCCGGATATTTTTTTCAAGCGCTACACCTATATTATTATAACGGACAAAAATCTTTCCGCCTCGTTTACCCCGCTTATCTCCCACAAGCAAAGCCGGGGCATTTCGGCAAAACTTTTCCTCCTTAGTGACATCTATTCAAATTACAGTGGTGCCCGGCCGGACGGCGGCACGGACAACCAGACTAAAATCCGGAATTTCATTAATCACGCCCGCAGGTTTTATGGGACCAAATATGTGCTGCTCGGGGGTGACGACGAGATCATCCCGCACAGGGGAGCCTATGGCAGGGTTGGCGGAATATCCGACACCGATATTCCGACGGATCTATATTATGCATGCTTAGACGGCTCCTGGGACAATGACGGGGACGGAATATACGGGGAATCCAACGACGGCACAGGCGGCGGCGAAGTTGACCTGTACAGCGACGTCTATGTGGGACGCGCGCCTGTCAACACGGCAGAAGAGGCCGGCAATTTTGTAAATAAAACCATAACATTTGAAACCGGCCGTTTTACAGAGAACGCCCTTATGAGCGGAACCCAATTGAATTCGGTAACATGGGGCGGTGACCACAAGGACCTGATCACCCCGCTTCTGCCGCCGGTCTGGTCCGTTGATACCCTTTATGACAGAGATGGAACCTGCACCGGCGGATCCGTTGTAAACTTCATAGATAGTAACGAATATATCGTCCTGAACAGCGCAGGCCACGGCAGTAACGGCGGGTTTTCCCATATTAACCGGACGGATGTGGACGGGCTGACCAACACGGTACATCCGCTTATTTACACCTGGGCGTGCTATACCGCATCTTTTGACAACCGGCGCTCCAGCGGAAGCTATGAAACGGCCGATGCCGTTGCCGAACATTTTGTTAAAAACCCCAACGGCGCTTTCGCGTTTATCGGGAATTCCCGCTATGGGTGGTATTCTCCGGGCTCCACCGGCGGCACGTCCCAACAATTTGACGAGACCTTTTTTGATACCCTTTTCAATGACAATATCATCAATCTGGGAAAAACCCTGGCCGATTCAAAGGAGGACCTTATCGGTTCTGTCGGTGCAACCGGATCTTATCGCTGGGTATATTTCTGCCTCAATCTCCTTGGTGATCCTGAAACGCCATTCAGCACCGATCCTGTGTGCTACCCGTATTTGAGAGCCCCCAAACTGTCACTCAAGGGAACCCAAACCGTTACCGTCCACGGCACTATTTACAAACGCTTTAACCTGGAAATCACCAACTGGAACTCCTTTCCAAATGATCTTTTCACACCGTCCCCCTGGCTTCCGCCCTGTGGTTTGAATCCCAATTCCTCACGGACATGGATCAGGATATATGATCAGAACCACAGACCGCTGTACGGATTTTGCGCCTTTAATTCAAATGACGATTTAACAAAAATCTGGTTTTCGGTTAAAAAAGGTGATCCCACCCCCATATCGGTTTATGTCGTGCTTGAGGACAGGGAATGTGACATCAAGTATACATCGAATAAAGTGCTTACCGCCCGGCTGATTCCGATACCCCGTGAATATGAAATCGTGCCCAAGCTGAAAATATTGAAGAAGGATTTAACCCTGCCGGTGAAATGATGGATGAACTGGATTGATCGTTAACCCTTAAGGCGGCATTATCATGCCGCCTTATTTATTGGTTCAAACCCAAGTTGACGGATCATTTTAAGGTCTTCTTGAAGTTGATTGCCTTTTGTTGTCAAATAATTGCCCGTCATTATACCGTTTGCGCCGGCCTGAAAAACCAGGGGATGAAGCATTTTTAAATTTGAACGCCGCCCACCGCAAACCATGATATCCGTATCCGGCAGCACATATCGCATGACCGATATTATTTTCAGGCATTTTAACGGTGTCAGATCATTTTTGCCTTCAAAAGAGGTGCCCGCGATTGGGGTTAGAAAATTGATTGGAACGGCGTCCACCTCAAGTGCCTTTAACTCAAAGGCCAATTCAAGGACCTGGGCCATACTTTCACCCACACCGAAAATACCGCCGGAACAAACAGACAAGCCGGCTCGCTTTGCACGCTTAATCGTATTGACCCGGTCATCATAGGTGTGGGAGGTGCAAACCGAATCAAAATGGCTTTGACACGTTTCAAGGTTGTGGTGATAACGGCCAATACCGCAGGCCTTCAAATAATCCATCTGGGCATCATCCAAAATCCCCAGGGACACGCAATAGGAGAGTTTCTTTGACGAAAGTTCTCCCAGGGCATCCCCCACCTGCCGCACTTCATCATCAGGCAGTCCTTTGCCGGTGGTCACAATGGAATAACGCCGGACATGTGTGTCCATCAATTCGTATGCCCCTTTTTGAAGTTCCGCTTTGGGCATCAGGGGATAGATTTCAATATCCGAGGCATGAAATTTAGATTGGGCGCAGAATCTGCAGTCCTCGCTGCACATGCCTGATTTTCCGTTGTAAATCGCGCATAAATGAACGTCACGTTTGAAAAAAGTATCCCTGATGAGGTCCGCGCCGGCCATCAGCTTGAACACATCCTCATCCCCGGTCGATGCCAGGTGATGATACACATTATTTTCAATGCGCCGGCCATCAATAATGGCTTTTGCGATATTGATATATGATTCGATGCTGTATTTCATTTTTTTTCCGGGGATATTACAAGTTCACTTTGGGGAACATAGAGTCCGGCAATGGAAAGCGCTGTGGAAACACCCATGCCTCCCACGGCCAGCATGTCCATGCCCATGAGGTTGGAAGCAACGCCGCAAATGCCGCCCATGATGAAGGCCAAACGCCTGTAATAGGGATGAATTATCCTTTTCTTCCACATGATCAGGGCAACAGCCACCGGCGGAACAACACCGGCGGTAAATACCGCATATGCCTGGATAAGCAGGGAAATGATATCGGGATTCTTCATTGCAAGGAGTGCCGCGACAAGGCCCACAATGATCACCACAAGCCTGGTGCTCCGGACCCGCTCCTGCTTCAGGATGTCATATTCAACAATGCTTGCAACGGCAAAAAGACAGGTGTCGGCCGAAGAGATGATGGCAGAGACAAGGCCGATCAACAAAGCGACTCCCATGGCCGGCGGCAGTTTTTCCGCAATGATATAGCCAAGGACATCTTTTCCCTGGGACGGATCAATGTGAAACGAGGCCCAAATACCGATCAGCGTAATGACAAGACTGACAACAACAAGGCCCAGTGCGGACAGAAACGACGCTTTTCCGGCGGTCCGGGCATCCCGGGCCGTCAAAATGCGCGAGAAAAGCAAGGGGCAAACAAAATAACTGCCGCCCACGACCAACAGATAGTACACCAGGTTTTCAAAGGTAAACCCCTCATTGGTCAAATCGAACCGGATCCCTTCCAGGGGCACAGGTTGCCCGGCATAAAGATAGACCAGGGTAAAGAGCAGGGTGCCCCCTAAAAGGACAAATTGCACCTTGTCGGTCTTCATCACCGAGGACTGCCCGCCCATGGCCGAATAGGCGATAATCACCAGAGCCGTCACCAGGATGCAAACTTTAGGATCAATGTTCCCAAAGGCCGACATAAGTTTTGCCCCGGCTACAAATTGTGCGGCAATAATGCCGGTCCAGGCAATCACCACAATAATGGACGTTAGAAACCTGGCATCCCTGCCCATCAGTTTTTCAGTCAGATCCGGCAAGGTATAGGCCCCAACCTGCCGTACTTTCTGGGATAAAAAAAGGGACTGAAGCCAAAGGCCGACCGCACCGGCCCCAAGCCACCAAAAAGCGGGGAATCCGATATCCCGGGCCGTGGAGACAACGCCAAGGGTGGCAGAAGCCCCGATACAGGTGGCAAGGATCGAGAATGCAATGGCCCCGGTACCCTGGCTTCTGCCCGATATGATGAAATCATCAAAATTTTTTATCTTTTTGAACTCAAACAGGCCAAAGCCCAAAAGCACCACAACATATAAAATCAGAAAAAACATTCTATCTTCAGCTCCTTGAAATTTTGTTGCGTACAAGCCGGGCTGAAATTAGACCCTTCGGAATAGATAGCGTATTTCGAGGAGTAAAATTTCAGACCAGCGCGGTAATCGGCAAAATTTAGGGTTTTCGGCCGGTCTCTAAATATGCTTTCACCACCTGGCACATGGTTTGCGCAATCTTAACCACATCCTCTTTTTTACAAACATAGGGCGGCATGGTATAGACCAGCCGCCCAAAGGGGCGTATCCAGACCCCGGCCTGGACAAACATCTCCTGGATAACCGGCATATCCACTGCCTCTTCCAGTTCGATCACCCCGATTGCCCCCAAAACCCTCACATCCTTAACGCCCTCTATATTCCCGGCCGGAGAAAGATGCCCGGTCAACAGGCGCTGGATGTCCGCAACCTGGGTTTGCCAATCCCCGGTCATCAACATGTCGAGGCCGGCATTGGCAACCGCGCAGGCCAAAGGGTTGCCCATAAAAGTGGGGCCGTGCATGAAAACCCCGCCGTCGGCCGATATACCCCGGGCCACGTCCCCAGTCGCCAGGGTTGCCGCAAAACTGATGTATCCCCCGGTCAAAGCCTTTCCAATGCACATGATATCGGGGCAAATTCCGGCCCACTGGGCGGCAAACAGTTTTCCGGTTCTGCCGAACCCCGTGGCGATCTCATCACATATAAGGAGAATATCGTACCGGTTGCACAGGGCGCGAAGCTGTTTCAGGTAATTGGGATGATAAAAACGCATCCCCCCTGCCCCCTGGACCACCGGTTCAAGTATGACGGCGGCGATCTCCTGGTGGTGTTCGTCCATAAGCGCCGCCATCTGCGCCGTATCTGTTTCGTCCCAGGCATCAAAAAAGGAACATTGGGGGGCCTGGGCGAAAAACGCCTCCGGAAGTACGTTTTTAAAAAGGTTATGCATGCCCTGGACCGGGTCGCACACCCCCATGGCGGCAAAGGTATCACCGTGATACCCCTTTTTGACCGTGAGCAGCTTTTTTTTCCGGGGCTTGCCCAAAGCGTACTGGTACTGGATGGCCATCTTGATGGCCACCTCAACCGCCACTGATCCGGAATCGGAAAAAAAGATATGTTCAAGTCCCTGGGGTACAACGGATATCAGTTTTTCAGCCAGGGTGCAGGCCGGTTCATGGGTCAGGCCGCCGAACATGACATGGCTCATGTTTTGAATCTGTTCATGAAGGGCCCGGTTCAGCAAGGGGTGGTTATACCCGTGTATGGCAGCCCACCATGAAGACATACCGTCGGTTAACACCCTGCCGTCGGCAAGATGGATGTGGACCCCTTGGGCACTTTTAACCATATAAACGCCCATGGGATCAGTCATGGAGGTATAGGGGTGCCAAATGTGGTTTTTGTCAAAGGCCAGATATGTTTCAGTTTGGTTCATTTTTTCTAATTGTGAAATGACGCTATGTGTTATGTGTTGATTGACCAGGCCGGTCCATGGCCGTTTTTGCCGCCTTTTTAAAAAGTGCATCGGCAATCCCGCTCATGTAAACATCCAATGCTTCCCAGAACGGCTCGGTGCCGGGGTGCGCCTTTTCAATAAAAGGCAGGTTGCCCAGAATGGGAATATCTCCTGTCAGGCTGATAATCCGGGGATTGTCTTCAAGAATAAATGTGTCGCAAACTTGCGGGGAGCTTGTTTCGGTCATGACCGCACCCAGAATTGGAACCTTATGCAACCTCAAAACCTGTATGGTATTCAGCGCGTGGTTGATGCACCCCAAAACATTTCGAATGACCAGAATAATGGGCAGTCCCATTTCTTTTATGAGGTCAAGGCTTGTAAGCGTCTCCGATAACGGCACATTAATTCCCCCTGCGCCTTCGGCAATAACCAGGTCGTGTCTTACGCAGAGCCGTTTGAGCGCAGCCAGGACCAAACCGGTATCACATGCGCGCCCTTCCATCCGGGACGCCAGATGGGGAGAACAGGGGGCGGAAAGCGACAGGGGTATCATATCCTGTATTTCATCCCCATTCCCGAGAAAGGACGAGGCGCTGCAATACACGTCAAAATCCGGTGAAATCGGGGAGCCGTCCCGGGTATAGCCACCCCCGGTCTGAACCGGTTTCATCGGCACGGCATCTATACCCTGCATTCGCATTTGACGCACCAAAGCCGCAGTCACAATTGTTTTTCCTGCGTCCGTATCTGTTCCGGCAACAAAAAATCCGTTCATCTGTAGTCTCCATAACCCCACGCCCATCGCGTTAACCAAAAACACAACTACCAGTTAACCAAATATGCGTCAAGAAAATTTTTTTATAACAGCCGCAGGCTGACCTGACATATCCGCTGCCAGGCACAGCCCGCGACAAAGATTGAAAGATCTGAGCAGCTTACCCAGACGTTCTTATCAAAGACAATGGGTCGCCCCGGCTTATCAGCAGCCAGACCCAACCTACAGAACGGTCACATACCCTGACAAATTTTAGTTGCCTTATTCAAGTAAATATTTGACATATTCAATATAAATTGTTTAAATATCAAAATCTAAAATATTTTGACAAGGAGAGTGTGGCATGACCGTAGACAGAATTCGGGCTTTTAACCGGTTCTATACAGGGAAAATCGGACTGATTACCAATCGTTTTCTTAAAAGCGAATATTCGCTGGTTCAGGCCAGAGTGCTTTATGAACTCAGCACCACCGCCCCTGTCCATGCAGCGGACCTGATAAGGAACCTGGGACTTTCCGCGGATTATCTCAGTAAAATCCTTTCCAAGTTTGAGGCCCAGGGACTTATCACACGATCACCGTCCCCAAAGGATGCCAGAAAACAAGTCATCACCCTGACACCGGATGGCGGGGCTGCGTATTCCGGATTAAAAGAGCAGTCAAACCGCCACATTACGTCCATCATTGAAACGTTGACGCCAGAGGAAAAATCAGACCTGGTAAACGCTATGAACCAAATTGAAGATATTTTAACCCCCAAAGAGGCAGGTTTTGTGACCATCAGATCCCACCGGCCCGGCGATATCGGTTACGTCATCCATCGCCATGGTGTGATCTATGCCCGGGAGTATGGGTTCAACACAGAATTTGACGCGTATGTGGCCGGCGGGATGGCGGATTTTATCGAAAATAAAACCCCGGGGGAACATCTTTGGATTGCAGAGTGCAGGAATCGTTTCGCAGGGGCCGTGGCGATTGTTCGCAACGATGCCCATAAAGCTCAATTAAGATGGCTCATTGTGGAACCCGAAGCACGCCAAAAAGGGATTGGTACGCAGCTTGTCAACCAGGCTGTCCGGTTTGCAGCAGACAACGGATACCGTTTTATTATATTATGGACCATTGATTTTTTGCATGCTGCCCGCCGCCTGTACACCAATGCCGGATTTCAGCTGGCTGAAACAAAAGTCAGCCAAGTCTGGGGTAAAACCCTTACCGAAGAGTGCTGGCAATTTAAACTGGAATGAGCTTATTATCGGCAAGGCTCATCGTCTTAAAAATATTGTATAGGAAGATATCATGAATAGATTCGAAACAATCGAAATCCCGGTTTATTATATGCGCGGAGGTACATCGACCGGCGTATTGGTCAAAAAAGAAGATCTCCCAATTGATAAAAGAAAACGCGATATCATTTTAAGAAAAATTATGGGAATACCCGAAATAAGCACACCGGGCAACAATCAGATTACGGGCCTTGGCCGCGGGATACCCACAAGCAATAAAGTATTTATCGTTGAAGTGGCAGATAAGGAAAAAAGAAAGGCAAGGAGTACACTGGCACAATTGGCTGCAGACAAAAACACCATTGATTGGAGTGTCAACTGCGGGAACATGTCATCAGCCATTCCTCTTTATTTACTGGAAAGTGAACTGATAGACGTTGAAAACGGTATCAATACCATTGAAATTTTTAACACAAACACCAAGAAATCCACAAATGCCTATATAAATGTCCTGGACGGCCGGATTGTGGATTATGCTGAGATACCAGGCGTAAACGGCAGTTTCCCCGAAGTCAGGCTAGAATTAAAAAATCCGGCCGGTTCAAAAACAGGAAAGCTGTTTCCAACAGGTAACAAAATTGATGTCATAGACGGGATCGAAGTCTCTTGTCTTGATGTCAATGTTCCCATGGTCATCGTCAAAGCGGTTGATATAGGAAAAAACGGCCGTGAAGCCGTCAATGAACTAAAATCCGACAAAGTCCTTCAAAAAAAATTGACACACCTGTGGACGGAAGCCGGAATCAAAATGAAACTGAAAAAAAGCGATGGAAGCCTGATGACAAGGCAGGATTTGCAAAACAGCGAAACAATACCCAAAATTTGTATGATATCGCCCCCTTCAAATAACGGAGATATAAATACAAGATATTTTACGCCGCAAGCACCGCACAATTCTCTCGCCGTATCAGGGGGCGGATGCCTGGCTGCAGCGTGCCTTATTGATGGAACAATCGCACAGACAATAATATCCAATCCGGATATTTTACATGAATCCAAAAAGAGAAGCGTGGTGAAAATAGAAAACCCTGCAGGGGTGTTAGACATTGAATTATACATGGATGGGACTGATATAGAGAGAATAGTATATAAAAGAAGTACCCAAGTAATAGTCAAAGGAGATTCCATTATTTACGGTTTGTCCCGGGAATATTAGATTTCAGTTTTTCTGCAATACGAAAAATCTCTCTATCCTTATAGTACGACCAGCCACAGGGAGGCAGATTGTGCGTTATCTCAGTGATAGTACTCTTTTAATTTTTCCGGGCTGACCCCCATATAAAAAAGCAGTTGAAGCATCCAGTTGCGAATCGTTGTATATATCAAGCCTTCCTTTTTCCAGCGCCGGGCCGAGGTCACCACCGGATCAGAGATGAAGTGAATTTTATACCTCTTCTTCTTGAGCCTGAGCATGATGTCCACATCTTCCATCAACCCAATGGGTTGATACCCGCCCAGCGCCCAGAAGCATTTTGTTTTAAAGAATATGGCCTGGTCCCCAAAAGGAATCCGGGTGATCCGGGAGCGCAGGGTCGCCCCTTTTTCGATGATGCGAAAGGCCGGATGGGAATCACCAATGGACAGATCAAATGCACCGCCGGCGACATTTTTGCCCCGGCAGACTTGGAGAATTGTTTGAAACGCATTTGCCGGCAAAACAGTATCCGCATGAAGAA
>JAKSBO010000860.1 GCA_022361095.1 Desulfobacterales bacterium
ACTCAGATCTTTCAAGCTTTGTTGTGGGCTGTACCTGGTAACTGATATGTCAGGTCAGCCCGTGGCCGTTATATAAAATATTTTAGGTTTCTAAAGCAGATATGTCCCTAAAGAGGCTTCGTCTTATGCTCAAGCCACTTTCGGATCGGCGCATCAAGCCCCGGTGCCAGCCGTTGGTAAACCATCCGGTGATAATCATTGATCCAGGTGATCTCCGGCAAATTTAACATAGTTTTATTCATAAGATTGCGTTCAAAATGGCAAAGAGTCAAGTTCTTAAATTTTAAAAATTTGCCAAACGGCGTCTCCTGATCCTCGGTTATCAGAACCATGTTTTCAAGGCGGATGCCGTATTGGCCTTCCCGGTAAAGGCCTGGCTCATTGGTCAACAGCATGCCGGGGGCAAGTGCGATGTCCACGGGAAGGGTGCTTAGGCGTGCCGGACCTTCATGCACGCAAAGGAAAAAACCCACCCCATGGCCTGTTCCGTGCCCGAAGTCCAGTCCCTGTTGCCATAAATGCCGGCGTGCCATAGCATCTATCTGGTACCCCCTGGCTGTGGCTGGAAAGCGTGCCGTTGCAACGGCAATATGGGCTTTAAGCACCAGGGTGTAATCCGTGATTTCCTGGCTTGTCGGAGATCCTAGATGCACGGTGCGTGTGATGTCCGTTGTTCCGGTCAGATAGTTGCCCCCGGAATCGGTTAAAAACATGGCATCCGGGCTCAGGGGCAGGTCCGTATCCGGGTCGGCACTGTAATGGCAGATGGCAGAATGTTCCTTAAACGCCATAATAGAGTCAAAGGAGGGGTGAATAAAGGCCTCTTGTTCCTTGCGAAAATTTAGAAGCTGTTCTGCTGCTGATATTTCTGTTTTGGGTGCATCACTTGTGTCAAGCCAGTGCAGAAAATTGACCATGGCCAGTCCGTCTTTGACCGCCGTTTCACGGATGTGGGAAATTTCAACTTCATTTTTCAGGCATTTAAACATCACTGCTGGGTTTGGCATTTCAATGATATCCGAGTGCGTCTCTATCGTCTGGTAGATAAAATCTGAAATGCGTTCCGGATCAAGCAGTACCCTGGATTTTGTGTCCGGATCCTGAATGGTTGCGTAGAACTTATCGTAGTCAAACAGGTCAACGCCATCTGTTTTAAGCGCTGTTTCAAGTGCCGGACTGACCTTGGCAGGATCAATGAATAGACTGATTGTCTCCCTGGTAATCAGGGCAAAGGCGATGTTCACCGGATTGGTGTGAATATCTTTACCCCGCAAATTGAATATCCAGGCAATATCATCCAAAGTTGCTACCACATGGCAGTCCGCATTGCAATCCGCCATTTTTTTTCGTATGCGGGAGAATTTTTCTTTACGGGTTTCACCGGCATAGAGGACATCCAGGTCAAAGGCGGACGTTCGGGGTTTAGTCGGCCGATTCTGCCACAGACCGGAAATCAGATCCATGGTCGTGTCCAAAACAACCCCCTTTTGTGCAAACTTTTTTTTCAGCCTTCCGGCCTGGGCCGCGGACATCATTTTACCGTCTATGGCAACGCGGTCATTGTCAGACAATGACTGGGTCAGCCATTTTTCAAAGGAGGGCACATCCGTATCTCCCTGCCTGAAAAGGTCAAAACCTTCCAACTGGGAAGCGGCCTGTATCCAATAGCGAAAATCCGTCCACATTCCGGCCTCTGTTTTTGTGACCACTGCCGTGCCGGCAGAGCCTGAAAATCCGGTCAGCCATTTCAGGGCCTGCCAGTGTTCTGCCAGGTATTCGCTTTGATGAGGATCTGCATTGGGGATGATGACCGCACTGACCCCGGCCTCATCCATTTTGCGCCGTAATGCACAGAGTTTATCTTGTATCTTCAATTATTCATTCCTTATATCACATGCCAAGACCCGCTTTCTTAGTCTCTTGGTTGGCTTGGCGTTTTCTCCTGTGTCGGTTATGATAATGGTGCTGCCCTGCTGAATTCTTCGAGCAGCCAGAATGGGAAACAGCTGATTTGATGTTAAGCAACTATCTCTTCTCACGGGTACGCCTTGATTGCCGTCGGGTTGTTTAGGATTTGGTCATCGGGTGTTTTCAATCAGTCCGCCGGGTTTAAAGGCCATCATCAGATTAAGTTAAGGCAATTTACCGTGATCTCAATTATAACCATGCCAATAGTGGGGTCAATTATGTGATGGTGTCAAACTGTTTTTTACAAAAAAGTCCCGATAACAATGATTTGATTAGATCTTTTATATCAAAAAAATCAATAAATTACTAAATTTCTTTCATATTTTGTTGTGGGGCGAGCCTGGGTACTGATAGACCAGGTCGGCCCATGGCCGTTATTACGAAGTAAAGAGAATCTTAGGGTCGATAGGCCCGGTGAGTTCATCAGTTAAAAAATAACCCGGTGTCGTTAAAACAAGGCGTTTTTTAACGGCACCGGGTTATTGGAAAAAAGAATCTTGAAAGGAGAGAGAGCAGGAAAATTAAATTTTTTCTTTGAACTCCGTTTCCGGCTGAATAACAGAATCTAACTGATGAATACCACGCTGATTGAAGTTGGCGCCTGAAGCGATTTCGTCAGGAACGTTTAGCCTTAAAATTTCATCGTCGATAATTCTAAGGAAATCAAAGATATCATTTTTTACTTGGGTTTCAGTTACTTCAATCATTTGCCTTCCTCCCTGTGTCAATCTTTAAGGATTTTGTTTAGAGGAAATTGCCTTTTTCTTTTTATTTTTCCTCTTTCACATATATGCGACATATAATATCAATGACAAACAGGGTAAATCAATCAGGGATTCCCTGATTTTTGATGACTTTTTTTGCTGAATTAACCTGAATTATCGTGAAAATTAGGTACTTTTTTTCT
>JAKSBO010000906.1 GCA_022361095.1 Desulfobacterales bacterium
CATACCGGCATGATCCAGTGCCGTCTGTAAGGAATTTTGGACAATCATTGATCGTGAGGCCTGGGCCTGCTCACCGGTTTCCCCGGCAAGGGCCGCCCCCCCGGCACGCCCCACACCATTGACCACGGCATAAATCCGGTCATTATCCTTCTGGGCGGCCTCAAGGGTTTTAATCACCAGCGCCACTGCGCCTTCCGAAGGCAGGGCCATGGGGTCTGCACCGGTCAAAACCATATCCCGGGTAAAACTTCTGATATCGGCAGCAAGATCTACAGCCGCGCATAAAAAGGTGCCGGTCTCTCCTGAGGACAGGGATTTTACGGCAATATCAACGGCCGTCTGGCCCGAAGCGTCATCCGCAGACAAGGTAAAACAGGGACCGCCCAGTTTAAAAGCCCGGGCCAGGCGGGAGGCCACAATTCCCCCAAGGGCACCCAATGTTGAGTCAAAATTTAGTGACGGCCCAATGGCGTCCGTCAAGTCTGTAGACACATGGTTTTCCCGCCCCTGGATCTGCCACCTTAAATGGTAGTCCGTAGCGCCAAAATCAAATTCTATGCCCACGGCACAGCCCATATTTACCCGGGGCGGTTGTGAGGCATCCGGTTTGGGGGAAATGCCGGCATCTGCCAGGGCGGCCAGGGCCGCTTTAAGCATCACCAGATGCTGGGGCAAAATCCGGTTCATTTGGTTGGGCGGGATATTGAAATCCTTAAGATCAATACTCAGTTCATCTATGAACAGGGTTAAAGCACTGAGGGTTTCAGGGGATAAATGGTCGGCTCTGCGCCACCGGGCCTCTCCGGAGCGGCCCACAGATACTTTTTCACCAAAGATAAGCTGGGAGAATTCTCCGAGACAATCCGCACCGCCCGAAATCAGCCCCATGCCCACAATGGCACAGGGCACGCTTTTTTCTTTTTCAATGGGGGCCGCTGGAACAGCCACCGCATAATTGCGTGATTCAGCCTTAAAAGATTCCACAAGGATCTGGGCATTGATGCCGCCAAACCCAAAAGCGGACACTGCAGCCCGCAAGGGTTCTCCGTCGCGGCCGGGATTCCAGGCACCAGGTGCGCTTTGAACCCTGACACCGGTATTGTTAAACGGTGAGTCATCGGGCAGGGCATTGAAATTATTTGATGGCGGCAGCAGGGCCCGGTTCATGGCCATGACCGTTTTGATAAATCCGGCGGCACCCGCACTGGTCAGCAAATGGCCGATGTTTGACTTCACCGCCCCAATGGCAAGGGCAGTATCCATGCACCGGTATTTTTCAATCATCTGCATAATACTGCGGACTTCCACCTGATCCCCCTTGGGGGTTCCGGAACCGTGGCACTCCATATACTGGATATCGCCAAAGGACCAACCGGCCATATCAAAGGCCCGGGCCATGGCCCGGACCTGGCCTTCACTGGCCGGGGCCACCAGGTTGCCTTCAATGTCGTTACTTACCCCCCAACCTTTGATGACGGCGTGTATGGTGTCCCGGCAGGCCAGGGCATCGTCCAGGCGTTTGAGCAGGACCAAACCGGCACCCTCCCCCACCACCAGCCCATTGGCATCCCGGTCAAAGGGGGCGCAGCGGCCCGTGGGTGACAGGGCCTGGAGCTGGGTAAATCCCACCTGGGTGTAAAGGGACTGGGGCCTGGATACCCCACCGGCCACCATGGCATCCACCTTGCCTGACAGCAGTTGTTCGCAGGCAAGCTTTATGGAAAACAGAGAAGAGGCACAGGCGGCATCCAAGGTGAAGCTGCCGCCGGTCAGTCCCAATACCCTTGCAAGAATTGACGCAGGCGCCGAAAGCATACCGGCGCCCCAGGCCTCTTGCCAGGCGGGCATTGACGGATTTGGCGCCAAAAAGAGATTATGGGTTAACCGTGATGCCCCCGGTGTGGGCAGGGCAATGGCTGCCAGTGCAATCCCCGTGCGCCCACGGCTTTCTTTGGAAAGCCGGGCATTGCGGATTAAATCGATTCCGGCGGCAAGGGTTAAATGGTGCACCGGGTCCAGGGCCTGAAAAAAATCACTGTCCAGTCCATGTCCGGCCATGTCCGGTCCGGAAAAGTCAAAATCAGCGGGGTTGAATACCGACGGGCAAATCAGTCCGGCAAACCGGCTGCAGGACCGGTCCGGCAACGGGGTGCCGGACCGGTTTTCCACCATAATGTCAGGCGGCATTCCCCATCGGTCTTGGGGGACCGGGATGACACTGGATTTTTTCGCCATGATATTGGCAATGAATTGTTGGGTATCACTGGCTCCGGGGAAAATACCGGACATGCCGACCACGGCAATATCTACGCGTTTTGAATACATGGAGCCCCATATAGTTGACCCGGAAAAAGATTGCAAGACAGCTTTGTAAAACTTGTGTAAAACGCATCCGTATTTGGACGATAAGTCTCCCGCCTGCGGCGTTGCTGCACAAACCTGCCAAATTATAAGATCGGGCCTCACGTACTATAGTACGTTACGGTTTTAGCTTTGCTTGCGCCTTGCATCTGGGCAACTTATCGTCCAAACACGGGGTTTTGTCCGGCACTATTTAAATATTGCTTCCATGCCTTCAAAAACCGAACGGAGTAGAAGAAGGCAGGTATACACGGACATGCCTGTACAAATCAGGATATCCGCTATTCCTGATCTCCGGCGCTCCTCATAGCCAAAGAGAAATGCCAGGAGAAAGCCGGCGGCAAAGCCGCCGCCATGGCCCCAATTGTTGATATTGGGAAGGATCAGCCCAATCAATACCAGGCTGAAAATCCAGGATTTGGTTTGTTCAAACACCATCTTCCCCCAATATCCCCCCCGGGACCAGCCATAATAGAACAGGGCTCCGATGAGCCCGCAAAGACCGGCAGAGGCCCCGATGGTCAAGGGCACGCCCCCCAGGCAGGAGAGATAAAAGCCGCCTGCACCCGAAAGGATATATATGGACAACATCCGGCAGAGTCCAAACTCTTTTATCGTCAGCGGGGCAAGGGTGCGGAGGGCCAGCATGTTAAACAGGATATGCAACAGGCTGCCGTGCAACCAGTTTGCGGTGAATATGCTGCTCCAGCCATGGATGTAGGGCAACGCCAGGGTGCCGGAAGCACCCAAAAAAATCAGGGCATTAAAGGACGGAGCCAGGGCGGTTAACGGATTCAAATCAAAATGAATCTCCCGGGAAAAAAACAGGGACACGGCATACATGATCACGTTGATCCAGATCATGACCTGAATCGTAAATTTTGTACGGCTATCTATCATAACGAAAAAAGAGGCCTGTTGTTAAAAATGCAGATCAGTGAATGGTGATATCTTTTATTGCTACAGCCCCCAGGTACTCTTTGACCGCTCCCAGGGTCAGGGTAAACATTTTGGTTCCGGCAAGGATAACCATGGGATCATCCGGTGCCCCGCAGGCACCGGCAAACACCGGACCCATAACCCCTGTGGGATCGGTGCCTTCGGTCTGGGTTTCCTGCATCTGTTTCACAAAGGTATCCAGGCGTTCCTTGAGTATGTTGAAATAATCGACCCGGGTGCCTGTGGTGGTCTCGGTCAGGGTTGACACATTGTTGGAAATTTCCCGGATCTGTTCCCAGAATGCCTGGGTCAACGGGGTCTTGTTTTTATCCGTGGCCGGCATAAAAAAGGCAAGTCCCCACCCTACGCTCAAAATTTTAAGAATGGCCAGTTCATACTCCAGACGGTTTAGATCTATGGGGTGCCCTTCGGGGATTGTGCCCAAGAGCGATTTAATGTCAGCCCTGTCAATGGCAAAAGCTGAAAGATTTTCAGCCACCTGGTCCACGGTAAGGGTGCCTGCAGGGTTCTCTTGCATATTGGAAAATTGTCCTTTATCTGCATTCATTTCTATTTTGATTTACCTTTACCTCATATCAAAAGTTGGTTATCTTTAAACGCTGATTGATTAAAATAACAATCCACTGGTCAAGTGTAAACCCCGGAAGGTAATGATATGTCATGAATATTTACCAGGAAGCTGCCAAACAAATCATCGATTCCCACTACTGTGTGGCGTTCACCGGTGCCGGTATCTCCGTTGAAAGTGGTGTCCCGCCGTTTCGCGGCAGGGACGGGCTGTGGAATAAATATGATCCCCAATCCTTTGATATTGACTATTTTGTCCAGAACACGGCAAGTGCCTGGGAGATCATCAGGGAAATTTTTTATGATCTGTTTGGCCAGGTCCTCCCCAATACGGCTCACTATGCCCTGGCAGAGATGGAGCAAAGGGGGCTGTTAAAATCTATTATCACCCAGAATATCGATAATCTGCACAAAGATGCCGGCAACTTAGAGGTTTACGAATTTCACGGGTCTTTAAAACAGATTGTCTGCCTGAACTGCGGACAAAAAGTGAATGCAGCCCAGGTGGACATGACCCGCCTGCCCCCCGCATGTATTACCTGCGGCGGCCTGTTGAAACCCGATGTTGTTTTTTTCGGAGAGGCCATTCCCGAATATGCGGCATCCCAATCCGTTGATGCTGCCCGGAAAGCGGACTGCATGATACTTATAGGCACCACAGGTACGGTGGCACCGGCCAATACCCTGCCCTCCAGGGCCAAGGCCGGCGGTACAACCATTATCGAAATCAACCCAAACCCATCGGAATATACCGGCCGGATAACCGATATATTTCTCCAGGACAATGCCACAAGGGCTATGGAACATCTTATGGAGGCGATTGATGAAATCATCGCTGATACCTGACAGCAAAACACCGCATATCATATTGAATTTTAAAAA
>JAKSBO010000455.1 GCA_022361095.1 Desulfobacterales bacterium
GGGTTTGTGGGAAGCAATATCCCAGAATAACAGGAATAATGCCGCAGCCGCATCCTATGTCAAGGATACGGTCACTGCAGCTAAAGGGGCGAATCCGGCTGCACAGTACAAAGGGGTCCATGCTGTAGCGGTATCCCTTTCTCGGCTGCAAAACAGATACTTTCCCCCCAAAGAGCGGATCAGTAGTGTATTTCTCCAATTTTAAACCGTAGATGTGTAATTAAGGGTGTATTCAGTCTCGCGTTCAGGTTTGCAATCATCTCTTTTTCAAGAAATTTGAGTTGGTGTATCCATACCGAACTTGATACGGTTACCTGCAGGTGGCCGTTTTTAAATGTTGAGGGTTTGGCGTTCTGGGCAATGGAGCTTCCCAGCGCCAAATCCCATATGTCCCATATCTGCGTGATTTGTGTCTCCTGGGATGGCCTGTATTTTGGCAAGGCCTTTTCCAGTATATCGCTTATATGGGTTAAACGGCTTTTATCTGTTTTTTTGGGGGGCATGTTTCATTTCCAATTGGGAGTTTATGATTTGATATGCATAACATAATATTAAATGATAGGAAATCCAGAGGGCGTTTAAGTTTACAGGAAGCATGTCTGATATCCTTTGCTCCAGGTGTTGTTTCCAGTGATATCCATAGGTTGATTCGGCCTGTGGATACCCAGGCTCAGCCCACGTAAAACATGAAAGTAATTTAGCAACTTATTGGGTCTTTCATATAAAAATATTGCCTTTTGGCCTTGATTCTTATAATTAGAGTAATATTTTGCCTATAAAAAATATTCAAGCACACAGATGGATACAATGATTATTATCAAATTAGTCGTTCATTAACAGGATGTAATTTTATGAATTGGGATTGGGAAAAGCTTCGAGAGAATCAGAAAAAATACGAACAAAAACAAGGCGGCGGAGGTCCTGGAATGCCAACACCGCCACAGATGGATGACCTGTTAAACAAATTTAAAGGGTTTAAATTTACCGGTATTTTCTTTGTTGGACTCATTAGCCTCGCTTTGCTGGTCGGTGTCTCCACCGTGTTTACCATTGGGCGAAGTGAAGTCGGGGTGATTCAGCGTTTCGGAAAGTATGATCGCCTGGCCCAGCCCGGCCTGAATTTTAAGATGCCGGCAGGTATAGAAAAAGTAACCAAGGTGAATGTCAGGCAGGTTGAGACCGAAGAATTTGGATTTAAAACGTACAACGGGGGAGGGTCCTATCGTGGGTCGGCCGAATCTTCCAGGCAGGAGGCTTCTTTAATGCTCACCGGCGATCTTAATGTTGCCATTGTGCCCTGGATTGTCCAGTATCGCCGTTCTGATCCCAGGGCCTATCTTTTTCATGTAAAGGATGTCAGATCCCTGTTAAGGCATATGTCCGAAGCAACCATGAGAATTGTTGTGGGAGACAGGAGTATCAATGAGGTTATCTCAAGCCGTGCGGAAATTGCCAGTGCGGCCAAGGAGATGCTGCAAAAGGAAATGGACAATGCACAGGCCGGTATCAGTATCGTTAATATCGAGATGAAAAAGACAAATGTGCCGGAACCTGTACAGGCATCTTTCAATGAGGTGAACCAAGCCATTCAGGAAAAAGAGCAGACCATATATAAGGCCCGGGAAGAGTATAACAAGGCAATCCCCCTGGCTCGGGGCGAAGCAAAGCGCTTGATCAAGGATGCCGAAGGGTATGCCATTGACCGGGTGAATCGTTCCCAGGGTGATGCTGCCAAATTCAAGTCCATCTATGATGAGTATGTCCAGGCAAAGGATGTCACCCGGAAACGGATGTATCTGGAGTCCATGCTTGAGGTTCTGCCCAAACTGGAAAATAAATATATTATTGACTCAGATCAGAAAAATTTGCTGCCGTTCGTAAATATGGGGGCGAAGTTGTCAGGTCAAACCCTTCAGAAAGGTGAATAGATATGGAAAGTACGGAAAATAATATGGGAAGGGTAGGTGTCGTTTTGTTGGCGGTGGCGGTTGTTGCTGCCTTGATAATATATAACTCTGCATACGTGGTAGATGAAACCGAGCAGGTGGTCATCACCCAGTTTGGCCGTATTGTGGGGGATGCGAAAACAGCACCGGGATTAAAATTTAAAATTCCATTTATTCAGAAGGTGAATTATTTCCCTAAAATCTTGCTGGAGTGGGATGGAGATCCGGGGCAGATTCCCACGAAAGATAAAACATATATCTGGGTGGATACTTTTGCCCGGTGGCGGATCAGTGACCCTATTGTCTATTTCCAGACGGTAAAAGATGAGTTTTCTGCGCTGAAAAGACTGGATGATATTATTGACCCGGCCATGCGTGATTTGATCTCTGCGTACCCGCTTGTGGAAAGTGTACGGAACACAGACCGTCCCATGGATACATTTGATGCCATTCAGGGATTGGAAGCCAAGGAAGGTGAGGATTCCCCGAAACGCAAAGTGCGTTACCGTGTGGATCTGGGTCGGGCTGAAATAGCCCGTCAGATAGAAAAACAGGCCGGAGAAAAATTAGCGGAATTCGGTATTCAGGTCGAGGATGTTAAGATTAAGCGAATTAATTATATCGACAGTGTTCGCAGTTCCGTATATGACCGGATGGTTGCCGAAAGAAATCAGATTGCGGAAAAATTCAGGGCAGAGGGCAAGGGTGAGGCCAGCAATATCAGGGGTGAGAAAGAAAGGGAGCTGCAGGTAATCAAATCCCAGGCGTATAAGCAGGCCCAGGAGATAAAGGGCAAGGCCGATGCCCAGGCAACTCGGATCTATGCTGCCGCTTACGGAAAGGATCCCGAATTCTATGCGTTTGTAAAGACCATGGAGCTGTATCAAAAGACGCTTGAAGCCGATAGCACAGTTATTTTGTCAACGGATTCCGAATTGATGAAATACTTTAAGAAAAGTTCAAATTAAGCGGCGTGCTGATTTGAATATGTGGGATATGAGTATTGAGCTGAGTTGAAACAACTCAATACTCCCCACGGGCTTAGGAAAGAAAAAGGCTGATCCTGTTTCTTTAGAACCTATTTTTTCTTTCTTTGGTGCCTGGTTTTGGCAAGGAGCTTTCTATGTTTATGCTTGCGCATTTTTTTTCGTCTCTTTTTTATAACGCTACCCAAAAAAATCACCTCCTTTAAAATTCAGTAAACTGTCATTTGATTTGCTAAATTTTGACTATAGCATAGTTTTGAATCAAGTGTCCATTCTTTTGTTGTATGGAGTCAGCGTTTACATGACACGATTTTTTAATGAAAAAGAACTTGAACAGGTTGCAACGGCAGCGTTGCGGGCCGAGGAAATGGTATATAATTATTTTAAGTTATCCTCCTCCCAATGGTTAAAAAACAGATATGATATCAAAACCGCCAGGGATCTGCTTCCCCATGAGCGGGTGGAAGGCCCTTTTGCCCAGGTGCTTAAATATGAAGGCCGGCACCAGGAGCTGTCACTGGGGTCTTCGGTTTTCAGCCTGTATCATGTCTGTATCCAGGATCCTGCGGTTATTATGCTCATGGTAGAACAGCCACGCATTGGCCTTGCCCCGTTTCTTTTGTATATCCTGGTTCATGAGCTTGTTCATGTGGTGCGGTTTGCCCGGTTCGAACATCGCTATGAAAACGCCTGTGAAGCGGATGTGACCTTGGAAGAAGAAAAAAAAGTGCATGGAATTACCCATGATATTATAGTTTCCCAAAACGTGGCGGGTATGCCGCAAGTTTTTGAATTTTATGAACAATGGTATTGATGGGGCTAAATGCGGAGCGCCTTAAAAATTTTAATAATCCATCCTTGACAAGGAAAAAAGAC